>NZ_JBUOIV010000027.1:0-65026 GCF_055467485.1 Desulfosarcina sp.
GCAGAGCCGGGAAATAGAGCGGGTGGGTGGGGTGGAAACCATCTCCTTGGATATACGCGTTATCGCGGCCACCAATCGAAACCTGGAAGAGATGGTCAAGAATAGAAAATTTCGCGAGGATTTATGGTTTCGGCTGAATGTGTTCCCAATATTGGTCCCGCCGCTGCGCCATCGCCGCAGCGATATCCCTTCCCTCATCCAGCACTTTATCGACCGCAAAGCAAAAGAACTCAAGATCGCCGTCACGCCGACATTGGCAGGCGGTGCCATCGACTCCTTGATGGCTTACGATTGGCCTGGCAATGTGCGGGAGCTTGAAAATGTCATCGAACGCGCCATGATACTCCACAGGGGCAAACCGCTAAGATTCGACGACTTGGGGCTCTCCCCCGTTAAACCTGACAAAGCAGCGACCGGTATGCCTGCAGACGAAACGCTGGAACTCGATGCGCTGATAAAGGACCATATCCAACACGTTCTCCAACTCACAGGTGGCAAGATTCACGGCCCCGGTGGTGCGGGTGATGTTCTCGGGGTGAACCCTGGCACGCTGCGTTCTAAGATGAAAAAACTGGGCATTCCTTTTCGAAAACTTAAAAAAGAGTGAGATGGCAAAACACCATGATGCTTTTACCGATAAATTCGATTTTCCATTGGTGTTACATTCTTCGATCGCACGATTAATAAGGGTCAGGAATCAGCAGATAGCTGATAAGTGTTTTATCCATCATCCCGCCGCAAAGGTTCCAGGTGACTTTTAACATTCCATCCGGTTGCAAGGCCTGTCGGACGATTTCCATCTTTTTCCCGTTAAACGGTTCTTCACCAAACTCGGAAGCATATCCGGCGGCTTTGAGAAACGAATTGCGGTACCTAAGAGGCAGTTTTAACGATTGAGCCATGTCAAGGACCAGACTGCGACTGGGTGTGTACCTGCCTGTTTCCAAAAAACTTAAATGCTTGGTGGAAATGCGCCTTCCAGTGCCAGATCCATCTGGCTCATCCTGTTATGTTTACGCCAGAAACGTAAAAAGCTGCCAGCCGATTCATGCTTTCTTTGAATTTCTATAAAATTCTGCATAAATATTACCTCTGAGGTAATCGACTTATAAACCTTTTGCGTTTACTGTATGCGGAAAGTGTGTTCGAATCAAACAAAGAAGGAGGAAACCGATGGGTGCGTTTCGAACATTGTTGATTGTTTTTATAGTTGCCATCATCAGTTTCACGGGAGTTGTGATATCAAATCATGGTTGGAACCTACTTCCCATCTTTTTTGGTGATATGGCAGCCATGACATGGCCTGGGCAGTTCAATTTCGATTTTTTCTGTTTCCTTATACTTTCAGGGCTATGGCTGGCTTGGCGTCACCATTTCTCCGCAGGTGGAATTGTCTTAGGTGTGCTGGGGCTTTTTGGCGGGATAATGTTTCTCGCCCCCTATCTCCTTATTGCGAGTTTCAAAGCAAATGGGGATATTAAAATACTCTTTTTAGGGAAAGACAGGGCAAATAAATGATGCCTTTTTTTGCCGGTATTGGAGGAGAAATTGTACCGGAGTCATATTGAAATATAGATTCGTCTATCACATGAAAAGCAGCATTGCATAAATTCCATAGAGCTTGCCATAAATTAAACATCCAAATCACCATCAATTCCCCAATTAGCATATTGAAATTATTGGTTTATTCAGGACACTGAAAAAATGACAGAAACAACCCTTTTACAGTTTGTAAAAAGGGCGTTCACCTTTCTGTTCGTAATATGGCATCATCTCAGGCACCAACGCCGCGAGCTTTTTCTCGCGATTTTCCGGAGCCGGATGGGTGCTGAGAAATTCAGGGGGGCCTTTACCACCCGCTTTGGCCATTTTCTGCCAGAGGGTGATCGCAGCCCGGGGATCATAACCAGCCTTTGCCGCCAGTTCGATGCCAATCCGGTCCGCTTCGGATTCTGCTGCACGACTGTTTGGCATTTGCACTGCATAGGCTGCAGCGAGGGCCGCTCCAGGCAAGGCCAATTTATTATTATCCGACAGGACACCTACCGCGGCAACCCCGATCGAACTGGCCATGGCCACTGACATTTTTTCGGCCGAATGTTTGGCCAGGGCATGGCTGATCTCATGACCAAGGACTTGCGCCAGTTCGTCATCGGTTGCCTGAAGCTTTTCCACGAGACCCGTATAAAGGGCCATTTTTCCCCCTGCCATCGCCCACGCGTTGACCGTTTCCGGGTCATCGATAATTTTAATGCTCCATGACCAATCCTCGGTTTCCGGGCGCATCTTCACGGCCTGGGCGATCAGGCGTCCGGTAATCCTGTAAACACGATCCTTCAATGCCGAATCGTTATCGATTTTTCCTTTCTGGGCATAGGGTTGAAGCATCTCCGTATATGCCTGTTTGGAAGCGGCGATGGCAGCGTCTTCCGAGACGATGATGAGTTGACGCCTTCCTGTGGGACTGGTCGCGCAGGAGACCATCAGAATGGCCAGAAGCATAAAAACACGAAACCGCTTTTTCATTATAATGCCCTGTAAGTAGAGAGAGTGCCTGATCGGTAATCCCTCGGCCCCCTCTGTTGATAATTTGATCTAAAAATTAGTGATAAAATTTCAAAAATCAATGCTGGGGGGCGTTAAGATCATCCAACGCTTAAAAGGAACGGATGCCGATTTGAACTTGAATGCAACAGAGGGATCGAGATCGTCGGCGCGCTGTGCGAGCGACCATGAAAGTCACAACCGAAACCTGTAAATGGCGGTAAGCCGATGCCTTTTTCTTTCCGTGGGGATTGATCAATGGTCAGACAATCTCTTTCACCCCCATGATCCGGCTACCGATTTCGATAGCACGGTGATCGGTCTTGAATCCAGCCCTGCAAAGGACAGTGCTGATACCCAAAAGGCAATGGATCCTGATGATCGGATGGTCCGACACGTCCCTATCAAGCGGATAGACCGCCAAGATCAATGAACGATCGTGTGGGTTTTCAATGGAGGTCCCCATCTCGGGGGACCTGAAGACAGGGTGCGAATTGTCTGTTCAATCCTGGAAAGGATGGAACGTCAACGGCTCACACGCGATAACGTCTCACCGTTTAAAAAGAGGGACAGACGACGGGCACAGATCATTCATCTCAGCCAGGTCTGCCTGCGTGCAATACCCCTTGGACAGATAGCCCCGGTCCAGCCCCTTCTGGGTGATGACCTGAATGTGGGTGTGGTAAAACCAGTTGCCGTTTTCATGGAAATCACCGATCGCGGCGAAGACCGCACCGGCCGCGAAATCCTGACCGGCAGCCGGCAGACGTGATTTACACAAGTGGCCGTAAAGGCTGTAAAACGTTTCGAAATGGGGATTGGCGTGTTTCAACAGCACCCAGCCGCCGTAGTTGCCCTCCCCTGCCTCATAGCCGCTGTCGGCCACGGTGGCGTCCAGCGGCGCATGCAGCGGCGTACCCAGGTCCACGATCACATCCAGGCCCAGATGGATGAATCGCTGGTCGGCCACCATCTGCGGGCAGTCGCCGAGCAGGCTGTCGCGCCGCTCCAGGTAGGGGGAAAAGCCCCAGCGGTAGACAGGTCCCATCTTCTCGTCCAGGATCCGCTGGAACCCTTTCTGATCCCTTACATCCAGCCCGTGCAGCAGCGGGCTGGCCGGTGACAGATCCGCGACATAAGGATCGCCCTGCAGACCGGTGAAGATCGGCCGGTGGTCGATTTTTTCGTTGAAAAGCAAAAATGGATAGTACATCGGGCCTCCTGTCTACGACAAGGCGAAATCCGTGGTTTTCAGCAGGCCGGTCACCGGCACGACCGGGTTGCCGTCGACATCTTCCGACACATCCACCGGCCAGGAAAAATCGGGCTGCAAGGCGGTAAAATAGGACAGATCGTAGGGCCGCAGTTTGACGGAAAGCTCACCGTCCCGACCAAGGATCGTGGATGACAGGCCGAAATCCACCTCACCAAGCGCGGTGCGGATGATATAGCGGGGCACCTCCCGCCCGCTGCCCTCACGCCGCACCCGCGTGGCGATGTCGACGACATCGTAAAGGGCCACCGGATGGTCCAGGTTCCAGCGGTTCTGGACCGCCAGACCGGCGACATACAGATGGTGGAACTCGATGCTGGCCCGACGGCAGGCATAGGCCAATTGATGGATGGCTTCCGGCGTATCGTTGATTCCGCCCAGCAGCGGTGTGTTGCAGTAGACCGTGATGCCTTTGTTGTTGAGAAGTCGGGTCAATCGCGTGTGTTCCGGCTGCAATTCATCGGCGATCAGGAACTGCGTCTCGATTTCCAACCGCAGCGGAGACACCATGGTCAGTTTGTTAAGATCGGCCAGTTCGTCGATCACCACCGGGGTGTAGCTCTCCGGTTCATAGTTGAACTTCAGGCTGCGCAGCCGCACCGCATTGACGTGGGGGATCGCTTCGAGTGCGCGAACGATGCGGCGGATCCGGAACAGGCAGTCGACGGCATCCGTTGCTGAAACGATCACCACGTCGGTAATCCGGTCATCGCCGCGGATATAGCTATAATCCTCATCGACGGCCTCGGCATCCATCTCCACCCGGGTCTCATGGACGCGGGAAATCGTTGAAGACCCGGTTTCGACAATCGATGGCGCCATTTTCTCCCCCCTGCGCACCATCGGCAGTATCGCCTCGGTGCTTTGCCGCACGGCCGGCGCACTGCCGTCCGGTCGGGGCGGCCGCGCCCCCAGAAATAGCGATTCGTCGCCGATTTGCGCCATGTACTGGATGTCGATGGTGCCCTCGTCGTTGATCCGTATATTATCCAGGTCGTTGGCAATGGGTGCAAAACGCTTGAAATACGCAGGCGTGTAGGGCGTTCGAATCCACATGAAGTTTTCGTTTTCCGCCACCGGCTCCACGGCCCAGCCGCTGGTGTGCCAGTCCATCTTGCCGATGGGGGTAGCCGTGCAGATCCGCGGGATCACGCGATCGGACAGATGGGCCCGCAGGTAGTTGCCGACGGCCAGTCCCTTTGAAATCGGCGCCCAGTATACGTTGTTTCCGTGGATAGGACTGCAGGGAATGTAAATATAGTGAAGTTCCGCACCCGCCCCGCGCAGCAGGCTGAACAGGCGGACCAGTTCGGGGCCCTCATCGTTGCAGTTGTTTAAAAACGGCGTCTGAACGTATACCGCGATCCCGTTTTTGACCAGGTCGGCGATGATCATCAGGCTCTGCGGGGAGATTTCATCGGGATGAATGAAGTGGGTGGCGACTTCCATGCGCTTGCCGTGATGCTGAAGCTCGAGGTTTTTTCTCTTCAGGTAGTCCAGCAGGGCGGCATCGTCAGACAGGAACAGATGGGGGTAATAGGCAATGGAACGCGTGGCCAGGCGAAGGGTCTGGACATGGTCGATCTTCATGAGGCCGTCGATGGCATGGGCCATGTTCGCCCGGTTCATGAAGGGGTCCCCGCCGGTGATCACAATTTCCTTGATGGATGGCGACGCAGCCACATGCGCGACTGCCTTGTCGACATCCGCCGGTGTGGGGTTGGCTTCGTTGCGGGAATCCTTGTGTTTGCGGAAACAGAACCGGCAGTATACCGGGCAGCTCATGTTCAGCAGGAAAATGACCCGGTTCTGGTACATCTGCTCGAGCAGTCCCTGGTGAAACTGGCCGATCCAGGTGTTTGTGTGCCCGGTGTTGTCCAGTTCCTGGACAAAAGGCAGATACTGATAGGCCACGTCGCCGGATACCCGCATCTGGCGGATCGTGTGCATGGACAGCCTGACCGGGTAAGTATCGATGACCGACTGGATATCCGCCCGGTCGGCCTCCGGGATACGGATATTGGCGACCTTTTCCAGTTGATCGGCCTTTTTGATGGATATGAATGCATTGCCGGGCAGGACGACTTCCATAATCGCCATTAGCATCAGATGGGGCAGCTCGATACCGTTGACGGTGATTTTTCGGGTACCGTCGGCGCCGGCCAACCGTGACAGCAATTCGGAAAAAAATCCCTCGGGATCGCCGCCACGCCCGCACGCGTCGAGCAACCGGTTAAATTTTGTGGTGCCGTCACCCGTCTGGACGATCTGACAAAACGAACGGCCAACGAGCGATTTGACGCCGAAATGATCCAGAAAATCGACAAGCGCGGCAACCAGGCTGGACAGCGGCACCTCGTTTTCTTCACCCGAGTGCGCGTAAACGATCCGCATTAATTTATCATCTTTCGGCATGCCGCTCCCTCCCCGAAGGCTGAATTTAAAATAGTGATTGACATTCGTTTAGAAATTTGTCATTTTAACTATTATAGTAATATCATTTCTATTATAGTGTGATAGTAAATCATCCCCAATCGGTATGTCAAAAGGAAAATATTATTTTTCAAAGTCCTTGGAAAAGGGATTGAAAATCCTTTCTCTTTTCAACCGTGACAGCCCGGTCATGACCCAGAGTCAAATCGCCAAAACGCTGGATCTGAACATGACCTCCACCTACCGCTACATCAACACGTTGGTGGAGTTGGGATACCTGGAAAAGGACACCAAAACCAAGGAGATCCGCCCCGCGATCCTGTGTCTCCTGTTCTGCGCCAATCTGATGCGGGCCACGGATCACCTGAGGCTGATCAAGGAAGTCGTGGACCGGATTCACCGGGAGAAAAATATAAGCATCGATGTGGCCTTTGCGGTGGATGACACGCTGGTGCGCATCTACTACCGCGGAGCCGATGAGACGTTGACTTACAGCCTGCCCGATTTTTCGAAAAACAGCCTGCATAACACGGCATTGGGCAAGGCATACCTGTCCGCTCTGCCCGACGACCTGATCGCTGAAAAGATCGCGTCAATGGCGCTTTTGCCCAAGACTCCCAATACGATCGTAGACAAAGCGATTCTTTTTAAGGAGATAAAAAAGGCCAAAGCCAATCAGTTTGCCATGTCGGAGGAGGAGTATCTGCCGGGATTGATCACCATCAGCGCGCCTCTGTTCGACCCGCTCACCGGAAAGGGTGTCGGCGCGGTCTGCTTTGACTTTTCGGTCCTCCAGCACAGTGCAGACGATGTCAGGGTCAAGTATGCGGGCATGATCCGGGAGACGGCCAGGAAGCTGTCCGAACTGCTCCCGCCAGACAAAAATCGCAGGCAGTAAAACAATGGAGAAACCCTTTCAAGCATGGCACACCGATCATGAAATCTAACAGTTGGAAACCATGGGCGTTGCTGGCGCCGTCCATGAGCGCCGTTTTTCTACTTCTGGTGATACCGGTCTGCTTTATCGTGGTCTACAGTTTCTGGCTGCGCGCCCCCAGCGGAGCGGACATCCCCGCCTTCCAGTTCGGCAATTACGCCAAATTCTTCGAGGATTTCTTCTATCCGAAGATTCTCATCCGGACGATTCGCATCTCCTTTGAAACCGTCTTTCTCTGCGTGGTCATGGGCTATATCCCCGCCTACTATTTCTACCGCAGCGAAAGCCGCTATAAAAAAGTCTTTCTTTTGCTCATCATGCTGCCGTTCTGGGTCAGCTTCATCATCCGCACCATGAGCTGGATCAACATCATGGGCGATTCGGGGTTGATCAACCATACCCTGTTGAAGATCGGACTGATCGATTCGCCCATTTCAATGCTGTACAACGAGTTCACCGTTCTGATGGGATTGATCATGTATCTGCTGCCGTTCATGGTGCTCAACATCTACGTCAGCCTGGAAGGCATCGACAAAAGCCTTCTCGAGGCCGCCCGCTGCATGGGCTGTACCGAGTGGCAGGCTTTCCGGGAGGTGACTCTGCCCTTGAGCCTTCCGGGTGTGAGCGCAGGCTGCCTGCTGGTCTTCGTGCTCACCGCCGGCACCTATCTGCCTCCCATGATATTGGGCGGCCCGGGAAATGACATGATCGCCAACCTGATTTTCAAGCGGGTCATCGGTACACTGGACTGGCCTTTCGGCTCGGCCATCAGCGTGATCCTGCTCTCCCTGCTGTTCGTGATCGTGTGGACCTACAACCGATATCTGGGAATCAACCAGATATTCAAAAGCCTTCAGGGAAAATAGACGATGAAAAAATTCTCACCGGGATGGACTTTGATCCAGATCTACACGGTCCTCGTCTACGTGTTCATGTTCGCTCCCATCGTCGTGGTCATCGTGCTGGCCTTCAACCCCAAGCAGTTCGGCATCTTTCCCATGGAGGGCGTCAGCTTCCGGTGGTTCATCAAGCTGGCCCAGAATGAATCGATCATCGATGCATTTAAAAATTCGCTGGTCCTGGGATCGTTGACCGCGATCATATCGACCGGGATCGGCATCCTGGCTGCCATGGCGTTCATCCGTTTCGAATTTCCCGGCAAAAACACCCTCAACACCCTGCTGCTTTCACCGATCATGATCCCGGAAGTGGTTCTGGGTGTGGCCCTGCTGCTGTTCTTACGGTTTCTCCAACAGCCCAAGAGCTTCGCACTGCTGCTGATCGGGCACGTCGTGTTGACCCTGCCCTATGTGCTGCTGATCGTCCAGGCCCGGCTGGTGGGCATACGAAAAGAGTACGAAGAGGCGGCCAAATCCCTGGGAGCCAACGCATTTCAAACGTTCAGGGAGATCACCTTCCCGCTTTTGCTGCCAGCCATTCTGGCCGGAGCGCTGTTTGCCTTTACCATCTCTTTCGACGACATCACGGCAACACTTTTCTGGGCCACCGCCCAGAACCAGACCGTTCCGGTGAAGATCTTCAGCATGCTCAGGAATTCGATCAGCCCGGAAATCAATGCCCTGGGGGCCGTCATGATCGTACTGACCGTTGCCACCCCTCTGCTTGCGGGCTATCTGTCACGCAAGTTCTCAAAAATAAAGGATTAGGGCCCAGATCTGACAACCATCATCTGAAAGGAGTACCCATGGCTATCGTAACGAAAGAAAAACTGGATCGGGTGTATGACGCGTATAAAACCGGCAAACTCAGCCGCCGTCACTTTCTCAAGTATTTAGGCCTTGCCGGCGCCTCCATCGGGCTGATCGGTTCGCCCTTCGGAAACGCCGTCAAGGATGCCTGGGCGGCCAAATCCATCCGCTTCGATGGCTGGGGCGGCTCGGTTTCCGAAGCGTTCAGGGAACACGCCTTCAAGCCCTTTACCAACGCCACGGGCATCGAGGTCATCGATGGTGAATTCGGTGACATGAACTCCTACCTGACGCGCGTTAAGGCTTCCTATCCGCCGGGCGGAGAATTCAACATCGCCCATCTGAGCGCTGTTTTCGATTATGCCCGCTATGCCGAATTGGGGTTTGCGTCGGTGCTGGACGAAGCCAAGATCCCCAATCTTAAAAATGTCATGGAATCCATGATCAAACCGTTGCGGGAGATCACCAAGGGCACCCTCTCGGCCGTGCCCTACGACCTGGGCCAGACCGGCATCGCCTATAACACCAAGCACATCAGCAAGGAGAAGGCGGAAAAGCTCGGTGCCTCACTGCTGTGGGACAAAAGTTTGAAGGGCAAGCTGGGAAGCTGGGAAGGCGACTTCAGGACCAACATGTGGTACGCGGCGCTGCACACCGGACAGAGCCCCAACAACATGACCGACCTTAAGGCCATCTGGGCGGCCCTGCGTGAGCAGCGCGACCTGATGAAAAAATACTGGGCCTCCGGCGCCGAGTTGATGAGTCTGCTGGCCAATGAGGAAATCTACGCCACAGTGGCCTGGTCCGGACGGGTGGCCGCGCTTCAGCAGGAAGGCAACCCCATCGGCTACCTCTCTCCCAAAGGCACCTATTCATGGATGGAATATCTCTTCGTCCTGAAAGGCACCGATCTGGACATCGCCCAGCAGCTGCTCAATTTCATGCTCGAACCGGCCGCTGCCATCGCCGTGGCCGAGGGGCAGAATTATCCGCCCAGTCTGGATCCGTCCAAAGTCGAGTTGACCGATAAAATCAAAAAGATGCCGGCCTTCGACCCCACCGGCAAGTTGGACGGGTATCTGTTTGCCAATCCGGCCTACTGGAATGCGCACCAGGTGGAATGGACGGAGAAGTGGGACAGGATAAAAGCTGGCAGTTAGTTCGTTACGAATCCTAAACGGCATCTTGCGGCCCAGGCCGGCGTTCTCGCGATATTGAACACGTAGTGAAGCTTCAGCGCTATCCTCGACGTAGCGCTGCTACGCCTCCGGTTTCAATATCGTTGCGGCCTTCGCCTGAACCCCGACCTACCGTTTAGGATTCGCAACTGGTGCCATGATGGCGCACATCAATCGTGGAATCAATCCGGTCCTTAGCGTTGCTGCGCAGCGGCCCGGACCAGATAGCAAAATCAGAAGAGGGAGACAGAATAGCGTGGCAACCGGCAAAAAGCGGCCCATAGTGCAGTTCAAAGGCATTTTAAAACGGTTCGGTGACGTCGTCGCCGTCGAAAAAATGGATTTTGATATCGAAGAGGGCAGCCTGGTAACCCTACTGGGCCCATCAGGGTGCGGCAAGACGACGCTGCTGCGCATGGTGGCCGGGCTGGAGGAGCCCACCGAGGGTGATATTTTCATCAAAGGGGTCCGCATCAACGACACGCCGATCCACAAGCGCAACCTGGGGATGATTTTTCAGAACTATGCCCTGTTTCCCCACAAGAACATATATGAAAACGTGGCCTTCGGGCTGAAATACCGTGACGTGTCAAAGGCGGACATCCAGAAAAAAGTGACCCGTGCGCTGGAAATGGTCCGCCTGCCCGGTGTGGAGAACCGCATGCCCAGCCAGCTCTCCGGCGGGCAGCAGCAGCGCATCGCCATGGCGCGAGCCATTGTAATTGAACCGGACGTATTGCTGATGGACGAGCCCCTTTCCGCCCTGGATGAAAATTTGAGGGAAGAGATGCGCCGTGAGGTGGACAACCTCCAGCGGATGCTCGGTGTCACCACCATCTTCGTCACCCATGACCAGCGGGAAGCGCTGAGCATGTCGGACAAGATCCTGGTCATGAAGGCCGGCCGCAAACAGCAGGAAGGAGACCCCGAGACGGTCTACAATGAGCCGACCAACCATTTTGTGGCCGATTTTTTGGGTCATTCCAATTTTATTAAGGGTGAAGTCGTGGGGATCGATAACGATCATGTAAACGTCAGGATCGAAACCGGCGACGTCCTCTTTGCAAAAAACAAGGGCGGATTTTCGACTGGCGACGCGGTGGAGATAATCGTCCGCGCCCAGCGGTTCGATGCCTTCCCCAAGGATGAATTCAAACCGGTCGAAGGGATGAACCACTTCGAGGGCCGCATCAAAGACCGCAGCTACATGGGCGGCGAGGTCAGCTACTTCATTGAACTGGCGACCGGCCGTGAAATTCACATCATCAGCATGATGCGCACAAGGCTCTACAGCAACGGTGAATCGGTCAGCGTTCAGGTATCTCCCCACCATTGCCACCTGATTCCACTTGAATGACCCGACAGAATGTTTCTACCCGAGTCCGTTCAACCCGAAACCTGAAAGCTGTCATTATCGTTTTCAGGTTTTGTATTTACGGTTGG
This sequence comes from Desulfosarcina sp., assembly GCF_055467485.1. Lineage (NCBI taxonomy): Bacteria > Pseudomonadati > Thermodesulfobacteriota > Desulfobacteria > Desulfobacterales > Desulfosarcinaceae > Desulfosarcina > Desulfosarcina sp. Next base: position 11,518 of record NZ_JBUOIV010000027.1, read on the forward strand.
TAGTCCACCGGATGATGATTATCATGTTCGGATTAACATGTCATTGACAGGGGTAAGTGTATGCTCAAACTGGATCTACTCGAAAACGGATTCTTCCTTCGCTATCCGGATCGAATCGTCACCATCGATTCTCACACCCAGGGTGAACCCACCCGCCTGCTGGTCGGCGGGGTCGGCAGTCTGCCGGGCAGCACGATGAAAGCCAAGCGGGACCATTTCGAATCCCGCTATGATCATGTCCGCAAACTGCTTACCCGTGAACCCCGGGGGCACCGGGGCATCATGGCGGCCGTGGTGACCGAACCGGTCAGCCGTAAAGGCACATTCGGGCTGTTTTACATGGACGCCCGGCGCTATCCCTACCTGTGCGGCCACGCCACCATCGGTGCCGTGGCCACCCTGATCGAGTCCGGGGCGATCGCCGCCGAGAACGGCGACACGGTAATCACGGTCGACACCCCGTCGGGGCCGCTGGATGCCCACACCCGGGTTCGAGGTGGCCGTGTGGAATCAGTAGCCATCGACATGGTGCCCTCGTTCGTTTTTGATACCGGCCGTGAACTTGAGATTCCCGGGGTTGGCAGGATCCCCGTCGATCTGGTCTGCGTGGGCGGCTTCTTCGCCATGGTCTCGGCCCGATCCGTGGGCATCGACCTGGTCCCGGCCAACAGCCATCGCCTGATTCCGTTGGGGATGGCCGTTATCGAGGCGGCCAACCAGGCATGTAGCGTTTACCATCCCGGGCGACCGGAGGTGAAAACCGTAGACGTTACCGAATTTTATGACGAAGATCCGGTTTCGGGGACCGGCAGGAGCGTCGTGGTATACGGAGAATCCCACATGGACCGTTCACCGTGCGGCACCGGCACCACGGCCAAGATGACGCTGCTCCACCACCAGGGCAAACTCGGTCCAGGCCAGGTCTACAAAAATGCCAGCCCCCTGGGCACGGTGTTCGAAGGACGGATCGTCGAGACCATGTCCGTCGGTGAATTTGCCGCCATCGTGGGCCAGGTCCGGGGAAACGCCCAGATAACCGGTTATCATCAGTTTGTCGTGGACGCCAGCGACCCCTTCCCCGAAGGTTTTTTACTGTGAGGATTGAACCCAGGCGTCACTAAACCTCAACCCCTTTTCACACCTTTTTCCGGAGAAACCGCTCGTGCACGCATCAACACCCGTTCCCGACGTCATCCTGTCCAACGCCGTCATTGCCACCCAGAATCCCCGGCAGCCGATTGCCCAGGCCCTTGCCATCGGGCAGGGCCGGATTCTGGCTGCGGGCACCAACGGCGACATCCTGCATCTGGCCGTTGCAGACACCCAAACCATCGATTTAGACGGCCGCCTGGTGGTGCCGGGATTCATCGATACGCACATCCATTTTTATGAATATGCCCTCAAGCGTCAGGGTGTGCGCCTCGATGACCTGACAAGCCTCGAGGAACTGCTGGAACGCGTTCGTCAGGAAACCGTTGACCGGCCACCGAGCCAATGGATCATGGGTCAGGGATGGAACGAAACCGATTGGCGAGAACCGCGCATGCCCACCCGCCAAGCGCTGGACCAGGCGGTGCCGAACCACCCGGTGCTGCTGTGGCGCTGCGATCTGCACCTGGCTGCCGCCAATTCAGCCGCCCTGAAGCTTGCCAATATCGACGCCGGCACCCCGGATCCGCCGGAGGGCAGGATCGAACGTGATGCTGCTGGCGAACCCACAGGAATTCTGCGGGAACTGGCCATCAATCTTGTACGCCAGGCGGTTGCGCCGCCAGATGCGGATCAGGTGACGCAAGCCTTCGAAGAGGCGACCCGTGCCCTTCACCGCCGGGGCGTCACCGGCATTCATGATGTGCGGTTGATGGCCGACAAGGACGGTGCCGGTGCGTTTCAGACGTTCCAGGCGTTGGACCGGAACGGCCGCCTGGCGCTTCGAACGTGGGTCACCCTGCCGGGAGACCGCCTGGACGACATCATCGGACTGGGCCTGCGCACAGGGTTCGGCAACAACCGGCTGCGCGTGGGCCACGTCAAATTCTTCTCCGACGGCGGCATGGGCGCACGCACCGCCTGGATGATCGATCCGTATCTGGATGCGCAACGCGGCATGCCGCTCATGGACATGGCCGCGCTGGCCCATGACATCCACCGGGCCGACGAAGCCGGCCTGTCGGTGATGGTGCATGCGGTGGGAGATCGCGCCAACCGGGAGTTGATCACTATCTTTGAGACCCTCGAATCCAGCCGGGCACGGTCCGGTGGATCACGCACCCCGATCCCACACCGCATCGAACATGTGCAGATGATCCGGCCGGAGGATGCAGACCGGCTGCGCACGCTTCACCTGGCGCTTTGCGTGACGCCGGCCAACATGGTCCTGGATATAAACCTCATCGATTCAGCGGTGGGGGAAAAGGGCCGGTGGACCTATGCCTTCCGACGGTTGATGGACACCGGTGCACCGGTCATGTTCAGCTCGGACTGCCCGGTGTGCGACCCTGATCCGCTGGTGGGTATTCACGCGGCGGTGACACGCCAGCGCGCAGATGGAACGCCACAAGGCGGCTGGCATCCGCAAAACCGAGTAACGGCCGCCGAAGCGATTCAAGCCTACACGGCCACTCCGGCGGCTGTCCATGGAGCCACTGATCTGGGTATGATCGCACCCGGAAAAAAAGCGGATCTCGCAGTGCTCAGTGAGAATTTATTGGCATCTCCGCCATCTCGGATGCCCTTGATAAAAGTCGATATGACCCTGTTCGAAGGGAAGATCGTCCACCGAACCGGTTAAGCAGCCAAGGTTTAAGTGGTTGAGTCAATGTATGCGTTCCATTGGATGGGATCAACTGGCTGATAAAAGGGTTGCCGTCTGGTTGAATGTCGGTTACAGACACTATTCTTTAGCCGATAACGATCCTTTGCTTAACACGTGGAACGTAAAACTTTATTTTTGATTGGAGTTCCCATGCCCAAAACTGCAGATCGCCTGACCTTGTTCACCGAGTCCGTCATCCGCGAGATGACTCGCGTATCTGAGAAATACGATGCCATCAACCTGTCCCAGGGGTTCCCGGATGCCGACCCGCCGCCGGAAGTCCTGGCCGCCGGAAAAAAGGCCATGGCCGAAGGTCCCCACCAGTATGCGGTTACCTGGGGGGCGCCGCGTTTCAGACAGGCCCTGGTAAATAAGCAACGCCACTGGATGGAGCTCGACCTCGATCCCGACGTCAACGTGGTGGTGACCTGTGGCAGCACCGAAGCCATGATGAGTGCCATGATGACCGCCTGCAATCCCGGTGAAAAGGTCATTATCTTCTCTCCCTATTATGAGAACTACGGGGCGGATACCATCCTCAGCGGCGCCCAACCCATATATGTTCCCCTGCACCCCCCGGATTTCAATTTCGATCTGAACGAACTCCGCGCCGCCTTTATGCAAAGGCCCAAGGCCATCGTTTTGTGCAATCCGTCCAATCCGTCCGGGAAAGTCTTCTCACTGGAGGAGTTGGAGATCATCGCCGATCTGGCCAAGGAGTTCGACGCCTTCGTGATCACCGACGAGGTCTATGAACACATTGTCTACCCCCCCCACCGCCACCGCTACATGGCTTCCCTGCCGGAGATGTTCGACCGGACCATATCCTGCAGTTCCCTGTCCAAGACCTACAACATGACCGGGTGGCGGTTGGGCTATGTAATCGGGCCGGAATCGGTCATCGCCGGCGCGCGCAAGGTGCATGATTTTCTCACCGTGGGTGCCGCCGCCCCGTTGCAGGAAGCCGCCGTCACCGCGCTTGAGCTGCCAATGAGCTACTATGAACAACTCACGGCCGACTACACGCGCAAGAGAGACCTGTTCCTGAGCTATCTGGACGATGCCGGGCTCTCGTATACCAAACCCCAGGGAGCCTATTACGTGATGGTGGATTGTTCTGAGTTCGGCGTGACCGACGATAGCGAATTCTGCCGCTGGATGGCCAGGGAGGTGGGGGTAGCCGCCGTGCCCGGCTCCAGTTTCTTCCGCGAACCGGTCAACCACCTGATCCGGCTTCACTTTTCACGTTCCGAGGAAATTCTGGCTGAAACCGGAAAACGGTTGAAGAAACTGAAAACACTCATCAAGGGGTAAATCGGAAAAATCCTGCCTTGACAACAAAACCTACCTTGGATAGATAATTACGGATCGTTCGAGTTGGGTCGGCATCTTCGCATCTTGGGTTGTGCATTCGACCATTCTGGACCGTTCGATATTTTTTTGAATCCACTTCCCAACAGCGGATGTTTCTCAACTTAGAGCACTGTCTCACGCCTTTTTTTATTCCCCCATAATCTGTTTCGACCTGTTTCGCCATTCTGAAAATTAAAGATGGATGCGAAACATTTTTGTACTCAAATTGATGCTCATGGTGGGTACGGCCTATTTGTCGGATCGGCATTCGACAACAGCGCCCGACGAATACAATGGCTGGAGCCCTCTATCTGTCAGGCGGTGAGGAGGTTACGCGAACCGATTGGTTCCGGTAAGGCGGCGATCGCAATTCGCTGCCGCGGTGTTTAATCTGCCTTGCATCATAAGGCGACCATGGAAAAGGAGGAGCGTGATGATGAAAGATCTAAGATTAAGACTGCCATTTTTACTTTTTGGTCTGCTGGCCGTTACCCTGCTGGCCATGCCTGCCACGGCAATGGCCAAGCACAAACACCAGGACAAAACACCCGGCTGGTGTTTTGTCGATCCGGAAGAAGAGGTTCCCTCCAGCAAATATGATTCGATCCTCTATTCGGAAATCGCACCGCGTTTGTGTGAGATCCAACGGACCAGCGACCGGGTCAGTGTCGAGGTTATCGGCCAGTCCGCCGGCGGGCGCAACCTGTTTCTGGTCACGATCACCAATCCCATGGACAAAAAGAGAAAAAGACACAAGGACAAGGGCCATCACAAAGACCTGCGCAAGTTGATGATCAGTGACCCAGAAAAAGCCCTGGCACTGATCGAAAACTATGATGATTTCAATGTGCCGGTCTTCATCAACGGCAGCATACACGGCAACGAATACCCGGGCACCGACGCCTGCATGCGCCTGATCGAATACCTGGCTTACGATAATTCCGAAGCGGTGCAGGCCATCCTCGACAACATCATCCTCCTGATCAACGTGGTGCAGAACCCCGACGGACGGGTGCTGGGCACCCGCGCAAATGCGAACGGTATCGACATCAACCGTGACATGATCACCCAGAGTCAACCGGAAGCCCGGGCCACCGTAAGCGTGATCACCGAATGGAATCCCATGGTCTTTCTGGATCTGCACGACGATGTACAGCCCATGCTCATCGAACCCTGCACCCCGCCGCACAATCCCAACTATGAATACGACCTCTACCTTGCCTGGGCCTGGGAACTGTCCGTGGCCATGGAGGACGAACTGCTCCTGCAAAAAGCGCTCGGCAACCTCTATTATCCCTACGAGACCGCCATCATCCCCTTCCGCGACTGGGACTTGGGCTGGGATGACTGGCCGCCGATCTACGCGGCCATGTACCCGATCTACCACGGCTCCTACGGCCACACCATCGAGACCTGGTCGGAAGAAAGCCACGGCGTTGACGCCGACTACGCCGTTGTCTGGGGTGCCCTCAACTACGTGGTGGCCAACAAGAAAGAGATGGTCCGGGACCAGATCGAGGTCTTCCGGCGCGGTTTTCTGGATCTGCCCCAGCAGCTGATTCCCGACTACTTATTGGCGGAAACCGATTGGGATCAATTCAATGACCTGACCATCCAGGAATTTCCGGCGGCCTATGTGATCCCCGCCGGCCCGCCGTATCAACTCAGCGAGCACCAGGCCCCTCGCCTGGTTGACTTTCTGCTGTTCAACGACGTCCAGGTGGAAGAGGCCCAACGAAGCTTCTGGCTGGACGGGGTGAAATATCCCAAAGGCACCTACGTCGTCTGGATGAACCAGCCCAAACGCGGGATGGCCAACACCATTCTGGATCCCGGTCTCGACTTGTCCTACATCGAGGGCCTCTATTTCTACTCGCCGCCGTCGGTCTGGAGCCACCCCTATCTGTGGGGGGCATACCGGGCGGTGATGGAGGATCGGATCGACATCAAGACCAAGAAGGTCAAAAAGGCAAAAGCGCCCAAGGGTTCGGTGGAAAAAGGCAAAGCCTGCGCCTATGCCTTCCTGCCCACCAGCCTGGCGGCATTTAAAGCGACCAACGAACTGTTGGCCCAGGGCGTTACCCTTTACCGCGCCGAAAATACCTTTGAGGATGGCGGTGAGACAATCGGCGCCGGTGCTGTCATTATGCAGGCCGGCAAACGGCAGGCCCTCAAGGTGGCAAAAAAATACGGACTGGCGCTTTTGGCACTCAGGAAAATGCCGGAAGATGCAACCCTCTTGCGAAAACGGAGCATCGCCGTATACGCAGATACGGGGGTAACCGAGTGTCTGAAAAGGCTGGGTTTTGAATACGACACGGTCTCAAGGAACGATTTGAATTCAGGTCTAATAATTAATTACGACGTGTTTATCAATGGAAGCAGGTCGTGGGGAGGTTTGAGCGCAGACGGTCAGGCCTCAATGGCGTCCTGGTTTGCGGCCGGCGGGGATTATATCGGGCTTCGCACCACCGGTACCGACTTTGCCATTGATGCCGGAATAATTGATGTCGACTATTCGAATGCTGGATATATGAATGCTATTGTAAATGTCGATTACGATCCCAACGACTCGGTGGGCGCAGGATTTCGTGAGAATGGATATGCCTTTGTAAATTCTCCGGTTTGGTTTACCAGATGGGGTAGCGGCATAGCGGTTTCTGCACGTCTCGATGCCGGTGATTTCCTGCTTTCCGGTTTCTGGGAAAACTGGCAGACCAGCGGTGCGAATGACATGCCGGTCATCGTTCACCAGACCACCGGCAAGTCCGATGTGTCCCTGATCGGCATCGATGCCACCTTCCGCGGACACCCGGAGAACACCTTCCGGATTATCGGCAATGCCATTTACGACGGATTGGAGAATTGATCTGCCGAGTAATTGATTGGCTGCCCTCTGGATTGAAATGAATTAGCCCTTGTGTTCCGGTACCGGCAGGAAAATCGGTTTCGCCTGCTCGGTGCCGGAACGATTTATGCGTCTGTTATGCCTGACGCAAAAAAAGGCAGGGGACGATTGAAACGAACGCCCACTGCCTAATTTTGGTTGACGCTCAGGTCATGTCAACAGGGTGTGATCCGGCGTTTAAAGATCATCGCACTGACACAGCCGCAGGAGGTCGTCATGCATGCACGATCCATTTTTGTCCTCGCTCTGCTGATCATCTGCTTCTGCGCCGGGCCATTGCTGGGAAAAAGTGAGCTGCCCCACGAATTCGAGGACCTGGTGCCGCTCTATCCCTCGGCGCAACCCGTTGAAACCCGCTACACGCGGGACAGCGTGAGGGTGCAATTCGCCACCAATGACACCTATGAACGCGTGCTCAGCTTTTATGCGAAGGCGCTCGAGGAGGCCGGATGGCTCCTCCTCCCGGTCCCGTCTCTCGGAGTAATCAAGGCGGAGAAATTAGAATCGGATAAAGACGATATTCATTTGACCCTAACAGATGCATCTGCCACGCAGGGTCATCATCCGGGCTTTATCATTGACCTAAATTATCCCGGAGGTCGGGAATAGGGTCAGTGTGACAAACACCCCGACGTCGATGGCGGAAAAAGCCTTTGATTTCACTTCGGGGCAAGACGGTTCACTCCCCGCCCTTGCCTTCCAATTCCGCCTGTTCCCTTTTTTTCCGCAGCACATACCCGGTATCCGGCAGAATATCCTGGAAGGCCTGCCCGTAAATTTCCCAGACCGTCACGAATAGCGCGGCGATGATGGGGCCGATGATGACCCCCACCATGCCGAACATGAAGATGCCCCCCATGGTGCCGAAGAAGATCATCAGTTCGTGCATCTGCGTATCCTTGCCAACCAGGATCGGCCTGAGCAGGTTGTCCAGGCTGCCGACCACCAGCCCACAGAACACAAACAGCCCGACCGCCTTGCCGACGGCCCCGCCAAATCCCAGGATGAGCGCTACCGGCACCCAGACGATAGCGGTACCCACGCTGGGGATGATAGACAGGACAACCATGATCACCCCCCAGAACGCAGCGCTGGGAATACCCACCGCCCAGAAGGCCAGACCGGCCAAGCCTCCCTGAAGAATCCCGATAACCGCGGTCCCCTTCAGCGTCGCACGGGTCACCGATGTGAAGCGATCGAGCATCTGCTGCTCGTCATGATCCTGCAGTGGCAGGTAATAAAGTATTTTTTCCAGCAGTTTATCCCCGTCCATCAGAAAAAAATACATGGTGTAAAGCCAGACAAAGAGCATGAACAATAAGTTGACCGCCCCCATCGCTGCCGATGAGAGGTTGTTGACCAGAAACTGGCTGATGCTGCCGACCAGTTCGCCTGCTTTGCGCAGAATCAGTTCGCTGTGGGGTGCAATTTTGTCGTAGTAGGGAACGGTCTCCAGAAATTCAGATAGAGCACCCGGTTGGCTGAGCTGTGTTTTTACCCAGGGCACGGCGGTCTGGCTGACCTTGATGGCCTGGCCGGTCACCACCCCCGTGAGCACACCCAGAGGCAGCACCACAACAATGATGATCAGCAGCAGGGTCAGAATCGATGCCGGGCTGCGCCGCCCCTTAAGCAATTTTTCAAGCCAATGGTATATGGGACGGGACAGTGCCGAAAAGATGCCGGCCAGAAAAACTGCCATCAAAAAGGATCGTATCATCGAGAGAAATACGGCCGAAATGAATACGACCAGCAGAACGACCACGAACTGATTCACTCTGTCATCACGCATGATAGCTTTGCTCCGTTATAATCGTCGGCCTGGTGAAAGCCACTTGTAAGGGTATATGGAATGGTTGGTAATGCTAGGTTTACCCTAAATGGCATGGGATTTCAAACCATTGCTTGGACATTGGGCTTATCGGGTATGGGATGGGATGGAAAACGAGTGGAGGTTGAACCGGATGGAGAGCGGATCGATTGTCGCTGAACTGAATAATTTAAAGATAGAATCCGCCGGCGTGGCTGGTCGCATAGAAAAGCCGGCAGGGCTTTGCGTGAACCCCCTGCCGGCATAATCTTGGCCAGACAGTGAACCGATTCGAACACAGCATCGACAGAACCTACTGACCGGGTACGTAGGGCACTTCAAATCCCCACCATTCCTGTTCCATGGATTTTTCCAGATCCTCGCTAGTTGCCTGGTCCGGGCCGAACCAGCTGAATTTCATGTGATCCCAATTCTTGTACATGCTGTCGTGCTGCAGGAATTCGGATTTGCTGAAGTGTTGACCGCAACTCGCCAGGAAAAGAACCATAAAGATCAGAATAATAATTTTTTTCATTCCCTCATCCTCCTTATTTAAGTTCAAGTATCAATCGAACAACGACTCCCCCTGATCGGTTGAATATTAGGCAGTTGCGATAAAAAGTCAAGCTTGACATTTTTTTGTCATCACACGTGCCCATAAATGGCAAGCTCGATTGCTCCCTGAAGCAGCAACCATTCAACATGCTGAAAAAACTATTTATTTATTTTTTTTAGATTGGTCTGGAACTTGCTTTACCCAGAGAAAGAATAAACTGACAAGGAGTTTGGTCGCGGGCTGCCAATGAAAAACCTTCCCCAAATGATACGTTTCAACCGATCCATCCTGATTGTGGGCTTGATCGGTCTTATTGCTTCCGGCTGCACGTATACCACGGAACGGCTTCATCCCCAATTCCCAAGCTATCGGCATACCATGGGCGTAATGCTGGTACTGGAGCCCGAAATCGGCATTTTTGAACAAATGCCGGATGGCAGCCGGCTTTTTCAGGACATCCGGAGCCAGGAAGCGCAACGCGACGCACAACAATCCATTGTCCGGCAACTCGAAGCGCGTCGCTTCACTGTAAAAAAAGCCGACCCCCGGATGATGCAATCATCCGAACTTCGCAGCGTGAGATCCCTTTTCAGATCCGTGAACCGTTCCATCCAACTGCACACGTTCGGCCCTCAACTATATCCGGCCAAGTTAAGCGCTTTTGAATACCATCTGGGGTCAGTAGACGAAATTCTGAAGGCCAACCGGGCCGACGCCCTGGTTCTGGCCCTTGGGCATCAAACCGCCTCCGGCCAGCCGCTCAAAAACTGGCTCAGCATCGCCGTAGTCGAACCGCAAGGCAGTATTATCTGGTACGGCCTGCAGGGCGACCACCAAAGATACGATCTGCAAACCACCGAAGGCTTGACAGCCCTGGTGGCGACCACGTTGGCCAACTTTTGGGAGCAAGGTTCATGACACCTCAACGATACGTGGCGGCATGCATGATTTTGCTTTTGGCATGGGCGGTACCGATAGTCTCGGCAACTGCGGCGACACCCGACCAGACAACCCGCTTGTGGCGGCTTGCCGCACAAGAACAGGCAGCGCTTGAACAACGAGGCGTCGTGCTGCACGAAACGTCTTTGTCGAGCTATCTGCAAACCGTGGCCGAACGCCTGTGGGAACAGGTACCCACCGAAATGAATACACCCACCATCAAGGTTGTCATCGATTCCCGGATGCAGGCCTATGCTTATCCCAATGGGTATTGTTTTGTGTCGACCGGCATCCTCAATCGAATAGAAAACGAGGATCAACTGGCCATGATCCTCGCCCACGAGATGGTTCATTATTTTCGCCAGCACACTGCCGCGCTTTACGATCATTATCAAATGACCTCCCATGGCACCGGACTACCTTACGCCGATCAGGGCCAGGCGGTTGGTGGGGCGGCAATGAAAAATAAAATCGATGACGCTGAAAATCAAGCCGACGATGAGGGGCTGGCAATACTCAAAGCCGCCGGCTATTGCGAAACCGAAGTCCTATCCCTCATGTCAAACCTGTTGAATAGCCTGCGGAATCAAAAGGCGTCAGAAGCCGTTGGCCGGCTGGAAGATCGAATCAAAACGATGAAGGCGCGTATCGGCAGAACCAGGGACAGTGTGCCCTGCATGTCGGCAACCCATGCCCCCCCCGGTGATTTCCCTAATCAACTTGCGCCGGCATTAATGGCCAATGCTCAGGCCGCGGTGACTTGCGGCGACTGGAACCAGGCGGATCAGAGTATCTCCAAATTTTTGGCATTGAAACCGGATAATGCCCGCGCACACTATCTTAAAGGGGAGATCCTGCGCCGAGGAAACGATGGGAACGGCAATAGTCAGTGTATTGGATCGTACCTGAAGGCCCTGAAAATCGATCCGGAATTCCCGTCGGCCCATCGTGCGCTTGGCGAGCTTCATTTTAAGGCAGGCCGCTATCAAACGGCTAAGCCCTATTTCGAGACCTTTCTCAGCCTGGCCCCCCAGGACGGTGCCAGAGAATTCATCAAGGGATATCTGCGACAATGCCAGGATTGAAAATCAATAGATCCGTGGCGGTCTTCTGGGTTGCGGCGGCATTTATGCTGACCGCCTGTGCCGGACCGTGGACTGCGGCTCCGGATCAGCTCAGCGAGCCTCAATGGTCCATCACATCACCCGAAGGGTGGATGCATCTGAGCACGCAGGAATCGGAAATGCTTTCCAAGGATGGCCCCTATCTGGAGTATATTCTGGTTCAATCGAGACCGTTGACACAAGGATTTCGTTTTACGAGTCAAAAACTCAGTCCCGACATGCTGCCCCATGAAGCCGCCCAGGTAATCGCCGACAACATGCGTTCCGATCCGCTGATCCGGCAACTGCGTTTGCTGGCCTGCGAGCCGGCCACGGTAGGCGGTCATGCCGGTTTTCGGCTGACTTACAGCTATCAGGATCCACATGGCGTACCAACCAAGACCATTTACTACGGCGTCATCTTGACCAACCAGTTTTTCAATTTACGCTACACCGCTGCCCAACGCTATTATTTTGATAAAGAGCTGCCCGCTTTTAACCAGGTAGTAGACAGCCTCCGGTTTGTTATTGACTTGAAGTCATGAATGCCTTCAGGAAGGCCTGGCTCTCCGGTATCGTCAAAGAAAGAATCCCGGCCCCATTTGCACCCGCTGTCAGCCAGGCATGGACAACGGGTTATACAGCGCATATCGTTCATTTTTTATCCACCACGCTTGCAGCCGGCAGGCTGTAAACGATAAAAGTTCAACATTTTCATGCATTTATATGATATTGCCGTCTTGACAAAAGAGTCGGCATCCGCTATCTGGATCCATATGGCCGGCTGCTGCGACGCGGCCGCCGGCTGATATCCGTCGCACCACCGATTCAGATCGTTTATCGTCGGGTCAACTGCTTGATTCGCCTTACTCGAAGCACAGCAAAAGATTTCTCATTCTTTCGCGCTTCATGCATCGGTGTTGGCTAACTGCCTCTTTTCCTATTCGTACCCAGTCCAGGAGTGTGCAGCCATATGCTTAATAAATACCGAGATGCCAATGTGATCAGGGAAGTCGCGCCATTTAAGGTGGACGGGTTGGCGATCCCCTACCCGGAGTTTATCGCCAGGCTTTATAACCTATGCAAGGAATTAGGTTTTCGCAAAGGGTTGATCATGCCCTCGAGAGCATTCTGTTCGGATGAGAACCAGGGTTTACCGATCATTTTGCTGACCAAACATTTCGGTACTTTCCCTTTCAATCATGGACGAGTCGGGGGCATCGTCGCCATTGACCGGCATGGACCTCACTCCCAGCATGGTGAAGACCTCATGATTCTGCAGGCCAGTCATGTCGGCTACGATCCCGCCTCAGGGACTTATGGAACGTATAAGCGTCCCCAGATGACGGGCCGTTGCCTGTCCGACTCCTGCGGAAAATTGATCCATGTGATCACGCCGTATCTGGATCAATACCTCTTTGCCAGAGAACGCATTTTTCTTCGCAGGGATGACAATGGCAACTGCCTGATCACCGTAAAAAATTCATTCATCGATTTTGTATCCAACCCGGTAGCACAGGGGCTGGTCCTTCGCCTGAACAATATCGTTGCCGAAGACAGTATGGGCGTCATTCGGCCCTTTACGTCAGCCAGCACGACCCAGACGTATAAAGTTTCCGACCCTTTCAAGCGGCGTCTCGACGATCAGGGCTATACCTGGCTGCCGGGCGGGGGGGAGAGCATCGGCAAACTGCTGACCGCCGATCTTTTTTACTTCAGAGAGGACTTTCACGAAACCGATGATTCGATCCTGCTGGAAAGGAATCTCATTGAATTCATGCCCGACATTGTCAGCGCGAGGTTTCCCCCCCTGCGTGCCGCCAAAACGAATATCCAGCTCGAATTTGCCAGGGTTGTTGAATCGATCCGAAGAAGCGATGCATATAAGGGGAGAACCCTGCTCTATATTGCAGGCTTGAATATCGATATTTCTGAAAATGAAGGGCTTCCGGTAATGAACTACTTTGTGCCATGGGCCGCGCATGTCCAGTTGAAAGATGGAACGCCTGCCAAATACACCCATCCCGTCGAACAGGACGCACTTTATGAAAAACTCATGGCGCAGAGCCCGGAAAACTTCGACCAGATCGATCTGAAGGAAAATATCCGACGTATTTTGAAATCACCGCGATTGGATATCCGGTCCCGAAGGTAAGCAACTTCTCTTTCAACCGAACCGTTGTGGAGGCCCGGCAGCTCATATAGTGAGCGCCGCCAACAATAGAAAAAGGCCGCGACCGGATCCGTGCCGGCGGCGGCCTTCGATCAGCATGGGATGGACAAGGAACCACGCCGATGGTTAAAAGCGGTGAGTGTCCAGCGCCTTGTGCAGCGTTTTTACGGCCAGTTGGATGCAGTGGTGCTTTTTTACGGGGATTTCCTGCAACACCTTGTAGACGGTGCCGTCATCGATGGATCGGGCATATTCCAGATCCTTGCCCTTGATCAGGTCCACGACAGCCATGGCGGCGGATATGGCTCCGGCACATCCCATAACCTGGTATTTTGCATCACCCACCACGCCATTGTCCATCTTGATGTAAATCCCCATTGTGTCACCGCAAGTGCCGGTCATCTCCGAGACGATGTCCGCATCGGGAATCTGACCCATATGCGGCTTGTTAATGTAATAGTCGATGGCCGTTTTGGAATAACCGGATGCGGCGAGCATCTCTTCAATGGCTTTGGTTTCAGTTGAACCTGATGCCTGGATTGGTGTCATGTCCCGTTCCTTCACAATCGTGGTTATGGTTACAGATCGAAAGAAAACGAATAAACCTTTCCGCTACGAGTGTCAAGGTGCGGCAATTAAATAAGGAACCGATCGCTCTGTGAAAAAACCCAGGCCTGAGAATTTACATTTAAAGGCCGGAAAATGACATCGCTACAGGGGTAATCCTGATTGTGAAAAGCGAACCGATCACCCGAATGGTGGATTTCCTTCCCCAGGTTTGACGGATCAAGAAAGTTTCAGGCTTGTCAAAGGCGCTAAAAATCGATAGAAATAAGGCCAGACGATCCCCTGACAACAGGCGATCCCCCCGGAAAGGTTGATGCCATGAATGGTCGGCGAACGATTGGGTTTCTGTTATTAATTGGGCTGGTCTTGTGGGGCTGCAGTGGGGTTCACCCCACGTCCAATGCGGTCTGGATAGCACAGCCTGAGTTTTCTGAAGTAGACAACCGTCTATACAGTGCCAGGATCGCACCTCAAAAAGGGGAGTCCCCTTATTTTAGCTTTTTTCTTCTCACACTGACAAACAAAAGCAGCGTTGACCTGGTTGTCGATTGGAACGCAAGCCAGTATCTGTTCAACGGCAAACCACAAGGCGTGATGGTATTCGAGGGCATTGACCCGGAGGCCGTAAAAAACGCCATGGTTCCGCTGGACACAGTGGCACCCGGCGCTAGCTTTTCGCTTTAAATCATGCCCATGCGGTTGATTGCCTGGAGCCCGATCAAAGAGAAAACGGCCGCTGCACGGAGCATTTCACCCGGGATGCTACCCATTGGGGAAAACGGCATCCTCCTTGCGCTTCGTCACGGAAACGGCCACATCACCATCCCCCTGTCCGTGCGAATTTCCAGAGAAGGCTTACCCTGAGCAATCCTAATCACCCTTGCACTCACATCCGGCAGCTTCAGCCGGTCCTCAACCCATCACGCACGCAGGCGAAGTCGCTCCTGGTCCAGAATACGGTTCCCGATGCGGGTCACCAACTTCAATCCCAGACCGGCGTCATCCTGTCGAACCACTTTGCCGGTGATCTTGACCGGCGACCGGTGCGGAAAAGCGATGACACCTCGGACAATGCGCGAATCGGCCATGGCGACATCCGTTTCCAGCCGCATACCTGCGCTGCTCAGGTCAAGAATGGGAACCGTACGACCGTCAACGGAAAACCGGGGGCGCTGGTCCAAGGGATAGACCACACGATGGTGTTGCCGTCTTTCGGTATCCGGCACGGCGGCACCTGATCGTTTTGCCCCGTCAACCTGCACCGGCATCGATTCCCGCTTCCTGGCGTTGAGGGATGCCTCGATTTCCAACAGGTCGGACATGATCTGCTGCCGGGCGTTCGTTTCCCCGCCGACCGCCTGAGGTGCGGTAGACCCCTTGTCGGGCATTGCGGCCAGCTGGATATCAACGTCGGCAGCCTGCTTTTCAATCGCTGCGGTGGTGTCCTGGAACATCTTCATGCGGCTGCGGGTCTCAACCAACGTGAAGGTCAACGCTTTCAGCCGGATCTTTTCCTTTTCCAGGCGATCTTCGGCACATACCGCTTCCGCCGCAGCAGTCTCCTCGGATTTCTTGACACGGTTAGCCTGTTTTCGGGCCTTGTCAGCTTCAACGGCGGCATCCTTGGCCGCCTGCCTTGCAGCAGCGACCCGATCCCGGGCCTTTTCTGCCACGGCGATGGCGTCCTGCATGGCACGCTTGGCTTCGATCTCCAACAGCATCGCCCGATTTTTTGCCGACGCGGCGGAGACGGCGGCAGTCAGGCTTGCCTGCCTGGATTGTTCATAACGCCGACTGGCCGCCTCCAACGCCGCTGCAGCGGATTCCACGGCCTGCTGGACGACTGGAAGCACCGATTCTGTCTGCTGCATCCGCCGGGAAGTTATTGAGATGGCTTCTTCCACGGTCTGGGCATTCGGTTCTGGCAAAGTTGAGGCATCGCCGGAGGATGAATCGTTATCCGCTTCGGTGGACACATTGATCGTAAAGTGAAGATCCCGGGATGAGGGGCCGTCGGCGACCGGTGATCGCGATGCGGGGGTGGTTAACGCCGGCATGTTGTGGGGATCCCGGTCAGACAAATAAGCCACCGCTTTTTCATAGGCGCAGGCCAGCAGGTCCAGGTCCTCCTGCCGGTCGCCGCGGTCTCCCGCTTCGGCATCCTGGTGAAACCGGTCGATCATGCGGTGCAGATAGCCATATGCCTGGTTGGCGTCATCGACGGTGGCATCCGGCGGCAAATCCAGCAGCTTCAGGCTCGCTTCCAGTCCCATATCTTCCTTTCCTTTAAAAAACAGCATCGCAGCCCCGCGTGGGTCGAGTCATCGTTTTAACGTCATGGTCTATGGGATACGGGGTTTACAAGTTCCGTGCCACAGGAATGGATCGTCCCGGGGGCGGGAAAGGCCGGTTTCTCGACTTGAAAAGAAGGAAGCGGACAGGATCCGAGGCTGCCTGGTGTCAAATGGATGGCAAGAGAGTCAAAAAAGCGGGATCGCTCAGGTCACCGACGACGACAGTCTGCGGAAGGGGTAGCGTGGTCAGGGAATGCGCTCATAGGTTTCGATGGCGTGCTCGCCGGGAAAGGCCAGCGTCAGCCGTTCACCTTCGCGGATGACCGTTGCATCGATGGTCTCGGTTTCCTCTCCACTGTGCCGGATCTCGAACTGGATGCCATCCGCCCCCACTAGCCGGTAATTTCCGGATACGGGCATACCCTGGTTATCAACGGCATGGAACACGCCATCAGCGGCGAATCTCACCGTGGCGGCTCCATCCACGGCCTTCCAGTTCCCCACGATAGTCGGCCCGGAAGCGCAGCCACAAACGGCTGCGGTTACTACCATCAGGGCAATCAGGAACCTGAATCGATTAGATATGCAACAAGGTATGGTGTTCATCGCGGTCCCCCTTCTGATCTGTTGGGTGTGATGAGATTATTTGGAAGCATAAGGAAAATCAATGGAAAACATGATACCGATTGCCCGCTTGACAAGAATCGCCGGTACTGTTAATCGGAAAAGTTGTACGTTTTGTGACAACAAAGGGGCCTGACATGCAGAAATCCTATAACCTGGCCAATATCGGTCTGTCCGACTACGCGATTCACACCTACCTGTCACTTCTTCAACATCATCCCGTCAACGGATCTCAGCTGAGCAAGCAATCGGGAATCCCCCGCGCGAGGATTTACGACATCCTGCGAACGTTGAAAAAACGGGGATTCGTCGCCGAATCCAGCAAAGGCATATTCGTTCCCCTTCCGCCCGATGAACTGATCAAACAGTTGCGGCGGAGCTATGAAGCGGACCTCGATCGCCTGGAAGCCCTGGCAAAGGAAATTCAGACACCTGCCGAGCATGACTTCATCTGGACCGTCACTGGCTATCAGCGGGTCATGGACAAGGCCAGGGAAATGATCGACGCCGCCCGCAAAGAGATTTACATCCGTCTGTTTCCCCAGGAGGTCGAAACACTGGTCCGGGCTCTGAAAAAAGCTGAAAAGAAAGGGGTACCGGTGAAATGCATTTTCATGGAACCCTTTCCAAGAACCTTTGCCATCCAGGTGGTTCACCCGCAGCATGAGGTGGTGGAGCGCAATCTGGGCGGTCGCTCATTTGACCTGGTGGTCGACAAGGAGGAGTTTATCGGCGGCATGTTCACCACCGAAAACACCGAGGAGTGCCGCATCAACTGGGGCCGCAACCGTTGGTTCGTCACTGCCGGCCGGGACAGCCTGCGGCACGATTTTTTTCACTACTTTTTGTACAAGACCCACACCCTGAAGCAGCCGCTGGATGACCATGAAAAAAGGCTCTATCAAATCATCCAAGATGATATGTAAGGCTCAATGGTCATACACATTATTGGTGCCGCCGACAGGAAATCCCGCCTATCAGGTACGCATGCGTCGGACTGGTGCCGCATGGCGCTTCGCAAGCGCTCGATGGTTGCATGGTGATGGTCCATGGTCATCCTTCATGCCGCTATCTCGCGTCTTCTCTAATCGGACCCACCCTCTGAGACCTCAGACAGCAGCGATGCCCCGTGATGCCGCCGAAAATGCGTGGATGCGTATTTCTCCAGTTTCCACTCGGGCACCCCGCAGGCCGGGCAAACCCCCTTGAACC
Organism: Desulfosarcina sp.; assembly: GCF_055467485.1. Taxonomy (NCBI): domain Bacteria; kingdom Pseudomonadati; phylum Thermodesulfobacteriota; class Desulfobacteria; order Desulfobacterales; family Desulfosarcinaceae; genus Desulfosarcina; species Desulfosarcina sp. Next base: position 29,872 of record NZ_JBUOIV010000027.1, read on the forward strand.
ATTTGTTGCGCAGCCATCGGGCTGCCCGGCTGTTGCGGGAATTGTTGACCATGAAGGTCTTTTTGCAGTGCGTGGTGATGCGGGCCTGGTCACCCATGATGTCAACGGTCTTGATACCGTGCAGCAGCCCTTTGCGAGACGGCCAGATCTTGATCTTATCGATCAGCCGGAACAGGTCGACCCGTTTGCGGTAGAACCGTCGCCGGGGCGGTTTGGGTGATGAGGGGCTGTCGTTCACTCGGACTCTCCATCATGGGCTGTCGGGTTCGAAGACAGCGGTTGCTCAGCGATGATGCGCGCCGCCTGGCAGGCCATGGCCGCAACGCCGATCGGCAAGGGGTCGTGCAAGATCCTGCCGGCCAGTTTTTTCCGGGCACGCGGGGTAACGCCGCAGGGCATCCCCGGAGCGGCGATACGGGTATCGGCGGTGACGTGGCGCGCGTGAACCACGTCCGCCGCGTTGGTGGCCTCCACGATAAGTTGATGGGTCGCCAATGCCGTTTCCGTATCTGAAGCCACCCGGATGGTCGAATGGTAAGCACGCTGAATCCATCTGGCCAGGTCGGCAGCCTTTGCTGTCACCTGATCGACCACGCTGACCCTGGCTTTGCGCTTCAACAGCGCCTCGACCGCCCAGCGTCCCACGGGCCCGCACCCGATCACCAGCACGTCCTTTCCGGCCAGGCCACCGGCCATCCGATCCAAGCCGGCCACAAATCCACTGGCAGTGGCGCGGGAATTGTCCACGGTTTTTCCCTGGCGGGGGCAAAAGGCCACGAAACGATCGTCGTCTGCAGCCAGGATCACCTGGGCTCCCCGCTCGATGGCTTCGGCAAAACCGGACACGTCCGAATTCACGGTGACCGACGCGTCGAACCCCATGTGGACGAGGATGCCGCAGACCGTCTCGACAAAACCGGTAATAACGCCAAGACCGCTACGGATGGGCACGACGGCCATCGGAATCGATGGGGCGGCATCGCGAAGCTGCCCCACATCGCGTACCCCTGCCGCACTCGCACCGATTCCCAGCAGGGACTGACCCGTTACGGACACCAGGTGTCGGTCGTATGCGTTCAGTTCGAAACGGACATCCTGGATGTCGTCGGTGGTCAGTCGGGTCATGCCGTGTATTCCCGGCCGCGGTCAACGACCTTCTCGAGGTTGAATCGTCGCTGGATCGCAGACAGCGCCCGGTTGCGTTTTTCCACGGCAAGCTGGCGCGTTGCAGCGGTGACGATCAGGGTGGCTACCCAGAAGGCAACCCCTTCCCGGTAGCTGGTAATGGCCTCATCGGCCCCGAAGAACCCGGGTAACCGTTCAAGGGGACCGGCACCGGCCATGATATGCTCGCCCTCGACGATTATCGCCCGGTCGGTAACACGGATATGCTCGAGAATGGCACCCCGGGCGGATACGGACGCCCCCAAGGGGGGGGCCTTTGCGGACAGGAAAAGGTCGGCCAGCATTTCGAACATGTTGTACCCGGTTGACGCATGGACGCACAGGGGCGTCTGGCTGGGAAACCGGGCATCGATTTCCAGCACCTTGAAGCGGCCCTCGTGAAGGATCACTTCCACATCCATCAGTCCCGTAAGCCTTATGGCCCGAGCGATCTCAACGGACAGCGTCTCGATTTCCGCGATCTGCGCATCGGTCAACCGGCACGGTGCGGCCACCGCCTTACAGTCGTAGACGGCGTCCATAAATAGCTGAGTGACCTGAAGCGGTACGTAGTTGCCGGGTCTGCCGATCAATTCCAGGGAAAAAGACGGCCCCTGGAGATACTGCTGGAACACCCACCCTTGATCGGGAAACCCCTGCGGGAAGGCGGCGGCGGCGTCATTTGGGCCGTTCAGGATCACCACCCCGTCGCTGCCGCTGGCGCGGCTGGGTTTGGCCACCACCGGGAACCCGCACCGCGGCCATGGTTCGGGGGTGGGGATGCCGATGGACGCAAACAACCGGTCCGAATCGATTTTGCAACTGGAGACGGCATAGGCCGCAGGATCGAAGGCAACCGGCACCTTACGGTCACGGCCCCATGCCACCAGGCTATCCAGGGCCGCCTGATCTTCAAGTGCCGGAACCACCAGGTCCACGCCTTTCAGGGCATGGTCTAAAGCGGGCGTCTGCCGGACATCCATGTGGATGAAGCGGTCGCACAGTCGCTGGGCCGGGATATGGGTTCGGCGGTCGACAAGGAGGGTCTGCCAACCGGCCTGCCGGGCCAGGCAGGCCACTTCCACCCCCTGAAGCCGTCCGCCGACGATGGCCGCTAACATGCCCGGGCCAGCCTGCAATCATGAAAACAGGCGCTGCGTTTGCGCTCGGCGACCCAGTGCCGATACTGATCGACTGTTGCTGGTTGGAGCCTGCAGGTATGCAGAATCGGGGCGATTCCTTCCACGCTGCGCCGGCCATCTTCAATGTCCAATTCGCTTTGGGCCACACCGGCAAGCCCCCGGCCCGGCGGAATCAGCGAGGTCACCACATTGGCACCGGCTTCCAAACGCATCCTCAGGCCGTCAAGGCCACCCACATCCAGCGACGCCGGGATGAGCAGACCGGGAAAAGCAATGCGCATCAGGGCGATGGCAATGATTTCCCGCAAGTGGGAAGGTGCCGGCTGGTCCTTCATGGGGGTTCCTGCCTGGGGAACGAAGGTCATCGCCCGCACCTGATCGGCGCCCAGACGTGACATGGCATCAAAGGATTTTACCAGGTCGCGCGAGGTTTCACCCACCCCGCAAAGCAGCCCCTCTTCGACCAGCATGCCTCTGGCTTTGGCCGCCATCTTGCTCCGGCAACGGGCTTCGAAGCTTTGCCCCACACGAAGCTGATCGAACAGTTGCCGGTTGTAGGTCTCCTGGTAGCAGGCGTACCAATCGGCACCGGCTGCGGCAAGCTTTTCCAGAACCGTGTCCGGAACCACGCCCACCGAGGCCATCACCGGCAGGTCGGTCTCCTCCCTGATGGACCGCACCGCGTCGATCACGGGGGCAAAGCCGTTCGCTGCATCCGTGGAAAAACAGGGATCTTCGCCGGCGGTCAGGTCGATGAGGTGGACGCCTGATCGGGCCAGCTGACGGGCGGATTCGGCAATTTCGGCCGGTGTCTGGCGGTAACGGATCGCCCGGGTGTTGCTCTTGCGGTAGAAACAGAAGCTGCAGCGATTACGACAATGGGTGCTGATGTACAAAAACCCATAAAGAAACACGCGGTTGCCGAAATGGCGGTCGCGCTGTCGCCTGGCAGCGGCGAACAGCTTGTCCAGAAGGCTGGGCGCGGGGGAATCCAGCAGGCGGATCATGGCCGCCCGGGATATACCGGCGTTGTCCGCCGCTTTTTCAAGAACCGCCGCAAGTTTGCTTCGTCCTTGACGATAGGCGTGGATGCCCGTGGCCGAATGATTGTTGTTCACGTTGGTTGGCCCCTATCTTTTCAAATGTTCAGGCGGATGCCGTCCAGGTAGGCGATGCTCCTGCCGAAACGGGACAGGTGGGAGCCCCCTTCGGCGGTCATGAGCAGACGCTCCAGCCCGAAACCGATGCCCACCCAGGTATCGGCAATGCGCCAGGCCCGATCGAGGGGATGGGGGCCCATGGCCCCGGATCCCAGTTCCAGCCCGTCGGCCTCGGCGACCACGTCCACGGTGTAGCCATATACCGCCGACGTCGCCGATTCCAATCGATAGCGGCGGATGCCGGCGCTGTCCATGATCAGGGCGGCGAGGCTCTCTAGGCGCTGCCGGCGCTGATCTTCAGGCAGACCGAACTCGCACAGGTTCAGCATGGTAAACTCGGCCGCATGCCTGGCCCCCTCCGTCTCTTTGCGAAAGCAGGGCCCCACCTCGAAGATCCGGACCGGCTTTTCCCATAGCCGAAGCAGGTCCTTGATCACATAGTACAGGTGGGGGGCCAGCATGGGGCGCAGGCATTTGTCCCTTTCCACCCAATAGACCTGTTCGAACAAGGGGTGGTCGGCGGTGATCGACATCCGGGCCAGCAATCCTTTGGACATTAGCACCGGGGTGGCCACCTGGACAAAACCATGGGCCACCAGCATTTCCACCAGCACGGTTTCCAACCGGCACAACCGGGGACGCCGGGTTCCGCTGCGCAGGGCGTCAAGGTGACGGCGATGCGCCGCGACCCGCTCTTTTTCCAGCGACTGGAAAGCCCGGTTGCGCTGGCCGGCATCGTCGAATGTGCGCGCCAGGGTCGCGGCATCCGCATCCAGTTCCACCAGGCGCCTGCGTTGGATATCCGTCCAGTTGAGGTTCATCGGTCTTGCATCACCCTGCTTGCATGCATCGGCAGTTTCATCCGAAAAATGAATGGACATTATTATAAATGTGGCGGGGAGTCCCGGAGTCGCACCGAGCTACGTGGATTTAGAGTCCACGCGATCACCTGTCGATCCACCCCCCGCAAACGGCGGTACCGTTTCACACCTTTAACCGTTTTTCAAGCCATATGAATCGAGGGGTCGGCGGGCTGAAATCCCTTGACACCGTATCAGCGGGCTGATAAATGTTGTCCTGTTTATGGCGACATTGTTGCGATACAATATAAGTCCCTATTTTTTAAATTCAATTCTTTTCGTCCGGTCTGCCGACCGGGGCAAACAGGACCGTGAAGGAGATCCGATCATGAAGCGGATATTGATATTGGGTGCGGGCCTGGTGGCACGGCCGGCGGTTCGCTACCTGCTCGAAAACAACGGGCTGCAGGTGGTCCTGGCCGACCAGAAGGCGGACAAGGCCGAGGCCATCATCGCGGGACACCCCAACGGTATGGCCGTTCGCATGGACGTAAAAGACGGGGACCTGATGGCACGGCAGGTGTCGAAGGCCGACATTGTCGTCAGCCTGCTGCCGTGGACCCTGCATCCGGTCATTGCCCGCCTGTGCCTGAGCCACGGCAAACACATGGTCACCGCCTCCTATGTAAAAGACGAGATACAGGCCCTGGATTCAGCGGCCAAGGAAAAAGGGTTGATCTTTCTCAACGAGGTGGGTGTGGACCCGGGACTGGATCACATGTCGGCCATGCAGATAATCGACACGGTCAAGCGGGACGGCGGACGCATCGACAGCTTCTTCTCCTATTGTGGCGGGTTACCGGCGCTGGAGAGCAACAACAACCCGCTGGGCTACAAATTCTCCTGGAGTCCCGAAGGCGCCATGCTGGCCGCAACCAACGACGGGCGCTACATGGAGCACGGCAAAGTCATCGACGTGCCCGGAGACCAGCTGTTCAAGCACTACTGGTTGAAAAGCGTTCCCGGCGCCGGCGTATTCGAAGCCTACGTCAACCGCGACGCCATGCCTTACCTGAAAATCTACGGCATCGAGGACGCCGCCGGCATATATCGCGGAACCCTGCGTAACGTCGGCTACTGCGAGACCTGGGACTTCATCAAACAGCTGGGGCTGCTAAACCAGAAGATGAAGTTCGACTTCGATGAAGTCAGCCCCCGCGAGGTATTGGCCAACATCGTCAACTGCAGCGAAAAAGATCTCCGCAAGGGCGTGTCCGACTACCTCAACATTCCTGAACACTCCCTGACCCTGAAGAAACTGGAGTGGCTGGGCCTGCTCTCGGACCGCAAGTTGAAAATCGGCACGGCATCGGTCTTCGAGATGTTCGCCCATACGCTGAAAAACCGCCTGGTGTACGACGAGGGCGAAATGGACCTGCTGGTAATGCACCACGAATTCGAGGCCATCTATCCCGGCCTGCCCCGCCAGCGTATCCAGTCCACCCTCATTGACTGCGGCATTCCCGGGGAGGACAGCTCCATGTCGCGCACCGTGGGATACCCGGTCGGCATCGCCGCCAGCCTGCTGGCCCAGGGGAAGATCAGCCTGACCGGCGTGCTGAGGCCTGTCCATCCGCATATCTACGAACCCATCCTGGCGGAATGCCGGCGCATGGACATCTGTTTCAAGGAACGGCGATCCGACCTGGATGCCGACGAACGCAGCTACTGGGGAGATTGACGATCATGAAAAAACTGCTGATCCGGGCGGAAGACAAGAACCGCTGGGAGCGCCGCACGCCGCTGGTGCCCCGCGACCTGGCCCTCATCCTGGAGGCATCGGGGGCGCAGGCCTTCGTGGAGGCCTCTGACAAACGCTTTTTCGACATGGCGCAGTATGCATCCGCCGGTGCTGCCAGCTGCACGGACATGGCCGCCGGCGATGTCATCCTGGGGGTCAAGGAGATTCCGGTCGACAAGATCCTGGACAACCGGACCTATCTCTTCTTCTCCCACACCATCAAGGGGCAGAAGGCCAACATGCCGCTGCTGCAGCGCATCCTGGACAGCGGGTCGACCCTCATCGACTACGAGAAGATCACCGACGATAAGGGCCGCCGGCTGATCTATTTCGGCCCCTTTGCCGGCGATGCCGGGGCCATCGACATTCTCTCGCTCATGGGCGAGCACTGGGCCGCCAAGGGTATCCGAACCCCGTTCGCCGACGTGTGCCGGGCGCATCAATACGACTCGGTCAAGGCGGCGCATGGGCATCTGGCCGAGATCGGCCGGGCCATCCAAAAGGACGGCCTGCCCCCGCATCTGTGCCCCTTCACCATCGGCATCCTGGGCTACGGCAATGTTTCGGGCGGCGCCCAGCAGGTCTTCGACTGCCTGCCCACCCGGCGCATCGCCGCCGAGGAGATCACTGGCTTCGTCGCCGAAGGCCGCGGGGACAACCGCACGGTCTACGTGACGGTGTTCAAGGAGCAGGACCTGGTCGGGCCGGTGGCCCCCGGGTCGGCCTTCGACCTGCAGGAGTACGTCGACCACCCCGAGCGCTACGAGAGCCGCTTCGAGCCGTTCCTGCCCAGCTTCACCCTGCTGGTCAACGCCGTGTACTGGGAGAAGCGCTACCCCAAGTTCGTCACCTGGGCGGGGCTCAAACGCCTGGCCCAGGCTTCGCCGGCGATCAAACTGGCCGGCATCGCCGACATTACCTGCGACACCCACGGGTCGGTCGAGTGCAACGTCAAGTCCACCGACAGCGACATGCCGGCCTACCGCGTCGACCCCGCTACCGGGACCACCAGTGACGGGCACCTGGGCGACGGCATTGTCCTGCTGGCCGTGGACAACCTGCCCTGCGAACTGCCCAACGACGCCTCCACCTTTTTCAGCAACCAGCTCACCCCCTTCGTGCCGGCCCTGCTGAAGGCCGACTACGGCAGCAGCCTGGCCGATTCAGGGCTGCCACCGGAGATCCAAAAGGCGGTTATCGTTTACAACGGAAAGCTGACCCCGGATTATGAATACCTGAAAGACCACCTTGGAAAATAATGATGACCATTAGCGTAATACTCAATTATTAACCAATGCCTGTCTGGAAATGGCAGGTTGAGTCTCAGGCCAAAGCCGCAACGACGCTGAAACCGCAAGCGTAGCCTATCGTCGAGAATTTCTGCCGCGCGAGAACGCCGGCCTGGGGCGCAAGATGCATTTTCCTGGCTGGCATGCATAAAGGAATCTGCCTATGAAACGAAACCTCCACGCCGGCAAGCAGCGCAACGGCGGCTTGCGCCTCGAGATCCTCACCGAGGAAGAACTCGAGGAGATTCACCTCGGCACCCTCGAAGTGCTCGACACGACCGGCGTCTTTGTCGAAGACCCGGCAGCCCTGGACCGCTTTGAACGCGGCGGGGCTCGGGTGGACCGCGACAGTCACATCGTTCGGATCCCGCCCTATCTCGTCGAAGACGCCATCCGCTCGGCACCGTCCAAGGTCATTCTGGCCGGACGGGATCCCCGTCACGACCTGGTGCTGGAAAGCAACCGGGTGCACTTCACCAACTTCAGCGAAGGGGTCAAGATCAACGACCTCCACACCGGCGAGAACCGTACGCCGGTCAAGCAGGACCTGGTCGACACGGCCCGGGTGATCGATTTTCTCGATGAAGTGGACTTCTGCGAAAAAGCCCTGGGGGCCCACGATGTCAACCAGGACGCCGTACCCCTGCACAATGCCGAGGCCTACCTGACCAACACGACCAAGCACTGCGCCTTCGGCCCGGGCAACGGCCGCCTGCTGAACACGATTCTGCAGATGGCCGCGGCCATCGTCGGCGGCATGAAAAAGCTCCGGGAGCGCCCCATCGTCTCCTTCACCACCTGCCCGGTAAGCCCGCTGAAGCTGATCACCGACTGCTGCCAAATCATCATGGAATCGGCGCGCAACAACGTGGTGTGCAACATCCTCTCCATGGCCATGGCCGGCGGCACCGCACCGGTGACCCTGGCCGGCACCCTGGTGACCCACAACGCGGAGATTTTGAGCGGCATCACCTTGAGCCAGCTGACCCGCCGGGGTGCGCCGGTCGTCTACGGCAGCTCCACGACGGCCATGGACCTGAAAATGGCAGCGGCCACCGTGGGCACGCCGGAGTGCGCCCTGATCAGCGGTGCGGTGGCACGCTTGGCGCGCTACTACGCCCTGCCGAGCTACGTCGCCGGTGGCTAGGGCGACGCCAAGATATCCGACACCCAGACAGGCCACGAGAAAACGTTGACCGGACTGTTACCCGCATTGGCAGGTGCCAATATGATCTACGGTCTGGGAATGCTCGAAAGCGGCATCACGTTCGATTACGGCCAGCTGGTACTCGACTGCGAATTCGCCCGCATGATCAAATTCACCGTCCAGGGAATCCCGGTGAATGACGATACCCTCGCCGTGGACGCGATCAAGGAGATCGGTCCGGGCCGGGACTTTCTCATGCACCCGACGACCATCAAACACATGCGCGAGCAATCGCGGCCGGAGATCATCGACCGCCGCATACGCGGGGTCTGGGAAGCGGCGGGCGCCACGAGCGCCTACGACCGGGCCCTGGAAAAGGCGCGCTGGATCCTGGCCAACCATCGACCGGAGCCACTGCCCGAGGACGTGCTGAAAACGATCAAAGACATCATCGCAAAAGCGGAAGCGGAATTGACAACCAGAACGGGAGAACGGCAATGAAAAACGTACAACTGCCCGAACAGGCCCAGGTGGTCATCATCGGCGGCGGCATCATCGGATGCTCCATCGCCTACCACCTGGGCCACATGGGCTGCAAAGATGTGGTCCTTTTAGAACGGGACGAACTGACGTCCGGGACCACCTGGCATGCTGCCGGCCTGATGGTGACCTTCGGGTCCCTGTCGGAAACATCGACCCAGATGCGTCTTTACGGCCGCGACCTCTACAACCGCCTGGAAGCTGAAACCGGGCTCTCCACCGGCTTCACCCCGGTCGGGTTCATCGAGGTCGCCAGCGACCGCGACCGCCTGGAAGAATATCGCCGGGTGGCCGCCTTCAACCGCTATTGCGGGATTGACGTGCATGAAATCTCTCCTGCGGAAATCAAGAACCTCTTCCCCCTGGCCAAGGTGGACGACCTGCTGGCCGGATTCTACGTCAGGGAGGACGGCCGGGTGAACCCGGTGGATGCCACCCTGGCCCTGGCCAAAGGCGCCCGCAACCAGGGTGTCCAGATCATTCAGGGTGTTTCCGCCACCGGCATCATCAAGAAAAACGGCCGGGTGGCCGGCGTCCGCACCGCCCATGGAGACATCCGTGCCGAGGTGGTGGTCAACTGCGCCGGCATGTGGGCGCGGCAGATCGGCGATGTCTGCGGCGTGAACATCCCCAACCAGGCCGCCGAGCACTACTACCTGATCACCGAGGAGATGGACGGCATGCCCCAGAACATGCCGGTGCTGGAAGACCCCTCGCACTACGGCTACTACCGCGAAGAGGTCGGCGGGCTCATGGTGGGCCTGTTCGAGCCGGTATGCGCCCCCTGGAACATCAAGCGCATCCCCGAGGACTTCTCCTTCGGCGAGATCGAGCCGGATTGGGACCGCATGGGACCGTTCGTGGAAAAGGCCATATCGCGGGTGCCGGTGATCCAGGACCTGGGCATCAAGACCTTTTTCTGCGGCCCGGAGAGCTTCACGGCCGACCTGGCCCCCATCGTCGGCGAAGCGCCCGAGGTGAAGAACTACTTCGTCACCGCCGGGCTCAACTCCATAGGCATCATCATGGGCCCGGGCCTGGGTCGCGCCATGGCCCACTGGATCGTCAACGGCAAGCCCGGTTTCGACATCACCGGGTTCAACATCAGCCGGCTGCACCGCTACCAGAACACCCCCGACTACCGGGCCCACCGAACGGTCGAATCCCTGGGCATGGTCTACCAGTGCCACTACCCCTTCAAATCGATGCAGACGGCCAGGGGTGCCAAGACGTCTCCCTTCTATGACCGCCTGAAGGCTCAGGGAGCCTTTTTCAGGGACGTGAGCGGCTGGGAGTGCGCGGACTGGTATGCACCCGAGGGCCAGGAAGCCAGGATCGACAGGCACTCCTGGGGACGGGAGAGCTGGTTCGCCCATTGGGAGGCCGAGCACAAGGCGGCCCGCGAGAACGTGATCCTCATGGACATGTCTTTCATGCCCAAATTCCTGGTCCAGGGGCGCGACGCCGGCAAGGTGCTCGACACCCTGTCGACCAACGACGTGAACCTGGCATCCAGCCGGATCACCTACACCCCCTGGCTGAACGCCGACGGCAAGCTGGAAATCGACCTGACCGTGGCCAAACTCGAAGACGAGAAGTTCATGGTCGTGGTGACCGACACCATGCACCGCCACGCCGAGAACTGGCTGAAGCGCAACATTCCCGCCGACGCTCATGCCTTTGTCACCGACATGACCTCGGCCTACGCCCAGCTCAACATCCAGGGCCCCCGCTCCCGCGACCTGCTGCAGTCGCTCACCGCCGCGGACCTCTCCAATGCGGCCTTTCCTTACCGGCACGTGGAGGAGATCGCCATCGGCTACGCCCGCATGCTTTGCGCCCGCATCACCTACCTGGGGGAACTGGGCTACGAGCTGCTCATACCCACCGAGCAGGCCACCCATGTCTACGACCTGATCGTGGAAGCCGGTAAAAACTTCGGACTGCGCCACGCCGGCCTCAAGGCCCTGGCCAGCCTGAGGATGGAAAAGGGCTACCGCGACTACGGCCACGACATGGACAACACCGACGATCCCTACGAGGTTGGGTTGGGCTTCACCGTGAAACTGGACAAGCCCGCCGACTTCATCGGCAAGGCCGCCTGTGCCGCGAAAAAGGCCCAGGGCCTTCCCAACAGGCGGCTGGCGCAGGTGATGGTCAAGGACCCGGAGCCGCTGCTGTTCCACGCCGAAGTGGTCCTGCGCGACGGCATACCGGCGGGCTATGTCCGCTCCGGCTCCTACGGCTACACCCTGGGCGGAGCCGTGGGTCTGTTCATGATCGAGGCCGACCAGCCCACGGATCAGGCCTACGTCGACGCGGGGAAGTGGGAGATCGACATCGCCGGTAAAACGTACCCGGCGACGGTGTCCTTGAGGCCCCTGTACGATCCGGGCATGGAACGGATCAAGGCCTGACGGTATTATCGATCGACGATTGGCCCGGCCCGTTTCATCGTTGGGCCTGAGTCGTATCGTCGTTTTGCCGGACATGGAGACCATAAGCGCCGCATCCAACATCCGTATGCGGCGCTTATCATTTTCGAGGTGCCAATTGCCCGTAAACACAGCGACGACCATCAGGAGTGGATTTATCCTCTCAACCTTCGAGGTTTGGTGAAGTAAGCACCTGAAGGTCATTGGCCCTGCAATTGTCGCATTGATGGCCATTTAAATGACGCGGATCGTTTTCCATTTCCCCTGCCGAAATCGCCACACGGTCGCACCAAAAAGCGTAATCACATACACGGTCAGGTTCAGCCAGCAGGCATAAAGGCCGCATCCCGTATATTCAACGATGACGGTCATGGGTAGCACCATCACCAAAAGGGTGGCCAGCCCGATGCTACCCATGATGAAACGGGTGTCGCCGGCACCCTTGAGCACACCGACGAACGTAAAATACAAGGCATCGAATGCGATGAGCAGGGCCATGATCCGTATGGCTACGACGCCCTGCTCCGGCAAGAGTTGGCAGTCGGCACCGCCCTCGGCAGTGAGAGATAGTTCGATCAGCCAGTGCGGAGCGAGAAGAAGCAGCAGGTCCAGCAGCAGCGTATAGGCCATCAGAATAAGGGTGGTCTGCCTGATGAACCTCAGCGCAGCAGCCACATCGTTTCCTCCCAGCGATTGCCCCACCAGGGTGGTCAGCCCCATGGAGAATCCGATTGCCGGCATGAAGGCAATCGACTGTATCGAGAAGGCAATGCTGCTGACGGCCAACTCGACCTTGCCAATCGTCCGATGAGAAAGATGAAGACGGTGAAGGCCGGCACATCCATGGTGAACTGCAGCGCGGCAGGCACACCCTTTTTGAGGATTTGCCAGATCAATTCCAGGTCCACGGCACGCCGGGAGAAAACACCGTAGGTGCGTTCATTGCCCGGGTTGAAAATCAACCCCACATACAAAATGGCAATCAGCGCCCAGGGGCACACCGTGGCGAGGCCGGCACCGCGGATGCCCATCTCCGGCAGTCCCCACACCCCGTTGGCCAGGGCATAGTCCAACGGAATATTGAATGCCATGCCAATCAGGCTGATCACCATGACCGGTCGCGTCTTTCCCCTTCCGGTGAAGAAACAGGTCAATCCACCGCCCAGCACGTTGAAGCCGCCGCCCATGCACAGGATCCGAAAGTAGGCGCCCTCCAAGTGCCGAACCGTTGCCGGATGCCCGGCCAGTTGAAAAAGCGGGTCAACAACAAACGACAGGCCAACCAGCAGCAGTGCAGCGGCTGCTGAGAAGTATATCCCCTGCCACACGCAGGGGCCGATTCGCAGCAAGGAACCCGCACCCGCAAACTGGGCGATTAAAACATTCAGGTAGGTGCTGACCCCCGTATGAAGGGTCAGCACGAGAAACCAGGCAATCCCGGCAGGCATGGCCGCGGCGATGGCATCGATGGAGTAATTGGCGAAAAACACCCGGTCCGTGAACTCCATGACGGTGGTCGCCGCCATGGAGAGAACCAGGGGCAGGCTTACCGATATGATCGCTGTATAATTTCTCATTGATTTATTCAACGTGAGTAAACGGTCAACCACAACTTTTCGTCATCCCTCCACAACCCATTCGCCCAGCGCCATCAAGGCGCGTCCCGGTCTGCCGTTCCCGAAGTTGTTCCATGATCCGATATCAACCAGCGGCATCAAACCGATGGATGTCCATGGGAAGTCGCTTAGACGGGATTATCTGTCAAACGCGGGGAAACGATGGCCGACGGACCATGTCCAGTCAGGCGAATTGCAGCCTGCCATAGATATCGTTTTGTTTAAGGAGAGATATGTTGTATCCCAGTAGGAGGTTTAAATCGCTGATACACAGGAGCCACACAACCATGTCGCACCATTTTGCCACCCATCGTCCGACCCTGATGAGTACCCGCTGGATGATCACCGCCGATCATCCCTTAGCCGTCCAGGCCGGCGCCGCCGTGTTGGAATCCGGCGGCAATGCCGTGGATGCGGCCATCGCGGCCAACCTGGTGTTGACCGTCGTCAGGCCGCATATGTGCGGGATCGGCGGCGACCTGTTCATGCTGATCCACATGGCCGCCAAGGGAACGCTCGACGCCCTCAACGCGTCGGGTCGGGCTCCGGCGAAAGCCTCCCTGGATGCCTACCGGGAACTCGGTTACAAAAGCGTTCCTGAGACCGGCATCCACGCGTGTACCGTCCCGGGTGCCCTGGCCGGCTGGCAGGCAGCCTTGGAGAAACACGGATCCATGGGGTTGGATACCCTGCTGACAAGGGCCATCCCCTACGCGGAAAAGGGTTTTCCCGTATACCCGGATCTGGTCAACGCCCTCAAGGAACGGCAGGCGCTTCTGCTGGCCGACGGGGCCGCCGGAGAGACTTTCTTACCTGGGGGGAAAGTTCCCCAGGTGGGTCAGTTAATGGTTCAGCCCAAGCTGGCCCGGTCTTACGAGGCTTTCATGGAAAACGGACCGGACGCGTTCTACCGCGGACGGTTGGGCGAGAGCCTGGTCGCTCATTCCGAAGCCATCGGAGGTTTTTTCAGCGAAACCGATCTCAGGGGACACACGGTGGAATGGGTAACGCCGACCACCACCGATTACCGCGGATACACCCTTGCCACCCATCCCCCGAACTCCCAGGGTATCGCCCTGCTCATGCAGGCCAACATGCTGGAAATTCATGATCCGGTCGCCATGGAGGTGGATTCGGCCGAGTTGATCCACCTGTTGGTCGAAGCCAAGAAGCTGGCGTTTGTGCATCGGGACGCCTATGTCTGCGATCCGGCCGTCCACCCGGTTCCGCTGGCAAGGATGCTTTCCAAAACCCTGGCCAAGGATTGTGTCCGGTTGATCGATCCCGATCGCGCGGCCGCAGGCTATGCAGCCAGGGATTTCACCAGAGGCGGCGACGACACGGTTTACCTGACCGTGGTGGACGCCGACGGCAACGCCGTAGTATTGATCCAGTCCCTGTACGAGGCCTTCGGTTCCTGCGTAATGGTGCCGGAAACGGGAATGGTGCTACATAACCGTGCACGTGGATTTACCCTCGACCCCTCTCATCCCAACGTGTTGGCACCCGACAAACGACCCTACCATACCCTGCACCCGGCAATGATTCTCAAAGACGGTCGCCCCGCCATCTTGCTGGGGACCCCGGGGGCCGATGGTCAGACTCAGACAAACATTCAGCTTATCATGGATTTGATCGACTTTAAGGCCGATCCGCAACAGGCCAATGAGGCGCCGCGCTGGCGTTCCAATCCCGACGGTTCGCTGCTGATGGAAAACCGCTTTCCGGAAAAGACCATCGATGCCCTCAAGGCGAAAGGCCATCATGTCCGGGTCGTTGAAGGCTACACCGAAGTCATGGGCTCTTCCCAGGTGATCATGATAGACCGGGAAACGGGCGTGCTCAAGGCTGGTGCGGACCCGCGCAGGCAGGCTTACGCCATCGGCAAGTGAAGCCAACCCATGTATTGATCGGGGTCGTGAATACCTGCAGAGAGGATTGGGGGGAGACCTTGTCGGAATCTGAATTGTCACCCAGCCAACCACTGAACTGGATGGCATGGCTGTCTCAAGATAAGGACATCACAGGCCTTCCCCGAACCATGCCAACAAACTGCCCCTTCAACCGAAAGCGGTTGGCTTTCACTCTGTCTGAAACCCTCATATCAAAGTGGCTATCTGTAGTGGTCTTCAATTCCTTTCAACTTGAAAGTATACTATCATTTTCTTCATAGCTTGCCTGCTTGCTTGTGGCTCTGAGCCGGCATGACCAAAATGGTTCACACATCTTAACCCACGTCGCAAGGGGCTGGATTTTCAAACACTATGTCTATGTACGTAGCCGCTGAATATTTCAATTGAGCTTGTGTTTCCTTCTATCAGGAACCCTCTGTTGTCACCTCAGAATCCGAATAGGACGAGACCATTCGTGCCATCTATGCCGCCACTTGGAAATCAACCACTTATACGTTCCCTGTAATTCTGGCGTATCCCAGACATCCAATCCCAGATTCATGGCGGATTCTTCCTCTTAGGGTCACCATTTCACAAAAAAACGGGAAACCGTCACCGCTGAAAAGTTCATCCCGTGAATTGTCCGTTGAGTCAAGGAATGATATCCTCAAGAATTACTTCTCTGGTCACCTTTTCCGGGTCGTTTCTCATCCGATCCAGGTGGTCCTTGAAAAGCACGAACAACTCCAACCGGCTCCTCTGGCTCTCGTTGAAGCCCTCTTCCAGGCTAAGTTCCTGTTCCATGCGCAGCAGTTGCGCATTCATCTGTGCTTCCGGGACAGTCACCCCCTGGGACAATCGATCGAGGTAAAAATCCCCGAAGCGGGAAATGGCCGCGTCGACCTGTTGCACCTCTCCCGCGGCGCGATCCACATCACTCTGGATAGATACGAGGACGGGTTCCGGCAGGCTCTTGCGTGTCAATAGTTGGAGCCGTTCCAGTTCAAAGATCATCACCTGCCGGCGCCGGGCATAGCTGATCATGGATTCGGCGGTGAACAGTGCGCTTTGAATCGTGGCCAACGCAGTCGCTTCCGCCGGCGTCGATGGACTGGCCATCGGCGCTGTCATCAGCCCCGATCCAGGCGTTGTTTCCTCATCTTGCATCATCTTCGGCGCTTTGGCACGCCACTCCTGATCCAGCATATCGAACCGGTTGCGAGAGGTGACAATCGCGGAGAGGACCACCCGGAACCCGAGGTCGGTGGCGCGATAGGCCCCATTATCAAGAAAAAAGGGGATCTCTTCGCGACGTCCCGGCATGATCTCGGCAAGGCGCTTGCGGTAGCTGCCCCCCTTGGCGATGAAGCCTCCGGTGGCGCCGTGGAGACGGAACCCCAATGAAAAACGAAAGGGATCCAGCAGCATTTCGGCGGCGTTTCCAGCCGTATCGTACAATCCCAGCGGGTTGGCACATCGGCTTCCAATCCAGGCCAGTTTTTCCGTTTGTTTGGCCGCCATGGGATCCGTAAAAACGGCGAAATCACTGAAGGAACGGTTTCCCAGGGGGAAAAACTCCTCGCGGTTGAGCTGCTGCAAGGTGACCCTGTGGCCACCACGGGCGGCATACTCCCACTCCGCCTCGGTGGGCAGACGGATATATCCGAAGCGGCCACCGGCAAAATGGGGCAAGGCTGCCGGGGCATTTTCCAACAACCACTCGGTATACCTCCTGGTGAACGTCACGGCATCGAACCAGGAGATATCGGTCTTGGGGCGGGGATCCGCGGCGGTCAGTCCTGCAGTCGTATCGGGACACGCCGCATCCATGACCACATCCCATTGGAGGTTGGAGATCTCGTACTTGGCGATGAAATAGTAAAACCCGGTCTGCTCCGCTTGAATGGGATCGGGACAGGTGCCATCGCCATCGCGCGCCGCTTTATAGAGCCCAAGCTGCCACTGTTCCGGCAGATCCTCGATGGTGAAGGGGCCGGATACCGAGGCCTTTCGCCGCCCCTCCATAAAACCGAGGCCTTCCCGGCCACAATCGCTGCATCCCAGGTCTAATTGCAGATCCCCGAAAAACCCTTGCGCCGCCACACAGACATGCCGCAGCACCAGCCTCGCCCCGCAGGGCATCGGCAAGGTAATATCCATTTCATCGGGATTGGGATTGACAGCCCGGGCCAGTGTCGGTGTCAGCCGCTGCAAAGTGCGTTGGGGTTCCGGGCAGTCCACCGCCGCTATTGGCGTGGCCAGCAGGACAAGCAGAATCGCCGCCGTCGACCACACCTGCGTTTTCGGGTGCGCCCTCTTCTCAGACATCGCGGATCACCTCGGACGGCTCGATGGAGGCCGTGCGATAGGCGGCATAGGCCGAGGCCAGCATGGCTATGCCCACGGTCAAAAGCAGGGAGAAGATCATGTGGGGCACGGTGAGACGACACACATATTCCCCTGTGGCAAGATAAGCGCCGAAGAGCCGGTTGATGCTCTTTTCGACCACCTGGTATAGGACCAAGGCCGTCAGGTTGCCGAAAACGGCAGTCATCAGAGCCTGGAAAATCGGAAACCAGATGATACTGCCGGTGGAAAATCCGATCAACCGGATGACGCCCAGGTGACGGCTCTTGCGGTTGACGTTGGCCAGAACGCTGCTGGTCATGGAAGCGAAGTAGCCCAGCACCGCCACCACGGCGATAAGCCTGAAAATCAGGGTAAATGCGCGGTCCAGACTCTTTACCACCTCGATTTCCTCGGCCTTGGTGTAGACCTCCATCCCCTGATCGGCGAACTGGTCCCGAAGATCGGGCACATCATAAATGGAGCGCGCATAAAGCCTGAAGCCGGGGTAGTTCCGGACCCCGGCCGGCCTCACCTTACCGGGCCAACCGAAGGATTGGGACCCGAAGCCGTCCCGGTAATCTTCGGTGGCGGTCAACAGGTCGAGGCTTACGAATGCCGCGTCCAATTGATAGGCGGCCAGGGGAAGGACCGCATCCACCGTAAGCTGGACCATCACCTGCTCCTTGCGCCCCGCCATAGAGCGACCGATCCTGCCGGAGACGGTTGACCCCTGGGAAACCCCCAGCTTACGAGCCGCCGGGGCGGAGAGCACGATGGCCAGGCTGCTGTCCGGAACAATCGCCCATTTTCCCAGTAGTGGATCCCCCTTACCGGTTGGGATCAAATCCACACCTACCGATCGGGGATCCGCCCCTTCCCGATTCACCAAAACCATGCTGGCCGCAATGGAACGGGTTTGGGGGATAACGAAGGCCACAGTGGAAAGATCGGAAACAGCCTGGAACCACGCATCGTCAAAGCGCCCGCTGCCCACGGGGGCAATTTCCCGGTTCTTGGGGTTCTCAATGAGACGATCCGCCATGGTGCTGATGATGCCGCTTTTAACGCCGAAAAGCACCAGCAGGGGGGCCAGAACCGCGGCCAGGCCCAGGATGGCACAGGCCGACAGCAGCCGCTCATGGAGGTAGTCACGCAAGGACATGCGGATCACGGTCTTGAACCCGGCCAGCGGTTGGCGGCGTTTCATGCGCATGCCGTCACCTGAACCGCGCCGCTGGGTTCCGTCTGCTTCAAATCGAAGGTGATTTGCCGGAAGCCGCTTTTGGCCACTCGTTCCCAATCGTGAGTCGCCACCACCAAGGTGACTTGAAAATCATCGGCCAAGCGGCTGAACAGGGCCATGATCTTCGCGGCATTGATGGGATCCAAAGACGCGGTGGGCTCGTCGGCAATCACCACCGCCGGTTTATGGGCCATGGCCCGGGCAATGGCTACCCGCTGGCGTTCACCCACCGACAGCTGGCCAGGGAGCCGATCCAGATGGGAGTCGATGTTCAGTTTGGCCGCCACTTTTTCGACGGCCCGACCGGTTGGCAGTCCCAATCCCTTGCGGCTGATGCCGATATTGTCCCGCACCGAGAGGAAGGGAAAAAGCCCCCCGGTTTGCAGCACATAGCCCATGTGGCGCATGCGCAATCGGGACAGGGCGTTCAGGTCGTTGGCCTGCCAGGCGGCCATGACGTCCACCGACCGGGATGAACCCTTTTCGTCGTGTTCCCAAAAAAACTCGAAACAGCTGGCCTCGGTAGGCTTCAGGATCATGGCCAGCATGTCCAGAAGTGTGCTCTTGCCGCAACCGCTATAACCCACCAAGGCCACTTTTTCGCCCCTGTGGATGGTCAAATCGGGCACCTCCAGAAAAAATCCCGGCGCACCGGTCCAATGCTTGCGGATTCCGCGAAGCCGAAATACCGGGGTTTTGATCTTTTCGACCAACCGCTGGCCGTTGCTCGCGTTGCTGGACATATCGTTATTCGCTGCCTTTGCGTTTAGGCGTTGACGCGTTTACGATCCTATGCGTCAGGGCATCATGCCCAAGGGAACCCGGTACACGGATTCGCCGGGTTCGCCGGGGCCGAAGCTGACCCAGTTGGATACATCGTTGTGGTAAGCCTCGTAGCGCCGAATCTTGGATTTGATGTCATCCACGATGGCCTGCTGTTCACCGACACTCAACCGGTACCAGTCCTCTTCGGTGAGCCGCATGATATTGCTGCGATACGGCAGGTCATCCAGGAACTCGGCCAGAAAACCCAATTGCCCGAGGTTCTGGTTGGGGCGTTGGCTGAAGCGGGTGGGATCCCGGGAGGTCTGGGCGGCCGCCGAAAGGATGCTCTGAAAAAAATCCCGGGCGCCGGTGCGCTTGGTCCGCTGGGCATTGTCGAGGATGATCTTCAATCGATGGTGAAGATCGCTGAGCTGGTTCTTGGAAAGCAGGATGGCGACTTCGAAGGTCGGAATGTCGGGCCTGGTGATATCCATGTCCGACACCCATGACGTCACGACCCGCGGGACCCGGCCCGCCCCTTGGCGCCCGAGAAAATCCAATTGCAGCGCATACCCCAAAATGGCCGCCTTCTTGGCCGCCTGGGCAGCCGCATCCCCCGGTTTGGACATATCCACATCGTCTAGCGCCAGCCGCTGGCCACTGGCGGTGGCCTGCACCAGAGCGACCATCTGTCCGGCCACATCCTCTACCACTTGGCCGAATCCGAGTACGCCGGCGGCGGCATCTTCGGCATCGATGGGCACGTAGAGGTCGCCGATGGTTGGATCGGATTGCCGCGTCAGGGTTTGGTACTGCTGGCGCGCATAGTTGTGGTTGTTCGGTGTTTCCTGGGCACCCGGAGGCGTTTTCAGGTGCAGGGCGAAGATCTTGACCCCGGCGGCGGCGGCCATGTCCGCCATGGCATTGGCGTTCATCCCGGTCGAGGAATACGGATCATCGTTGCGGATGGCTCCGGCATCGGTGATCAGAAATATCAGGCGTGAGTGATATGGACCCCAGTCCAGGCGCTCCAGGGCTGTTTTGAGACCGGCAAAAGCATCTTCATTGAAGGAATGGGTGGAGACCTTGGCCTCCTCCATGGAGGCCAGGGCACGTTCGAAAGCGTCACGGTCGGTTGCCTTCCGGAGATCCGAGTAAACCCGGCTGACATATTCCAATTCGGGGGCATTGGCCATGCTGTTGCGATACCCAACCAGCCCGAAGGCTACCATGTCGGTCAGGCCCCGCTTCTCGATGGTGGCATATATCCGGCGGACGGCTTCGCGGGTGCGCTCGATATAGGGTTTCATCGAGATCGTGGTGTCAATCACGAAAGCGATGGCCGTTTTGAGGTCCACGTCCAAGGGCAGTTCACCCGACCCCGGGTCGATGGAGGCGACCTGGAGAAATTTCACACCTTCGAACAGCTCCGCTGACTGAAAGATCGGCATGAGGTAGAATTGATCCCTGGACACGGCCTCCCACTTGGGTTCCATGGCGATAAGGGGAAACGCGGACACATCCTGGGCGTCCCCGGATTGAAAATCGGAAAACCGGGTCATCAGGTCAAGGTAGCGGCCGGCGGGGTCCCGGTCGGCCGCCACCGCTTCCAGATCCGCCATCTCCTTGAAAAACAATACCGGCTGGCGGCCGGTTCGCTCGGTAAACTTCAGGGTCAGGGCCTGAAGCCAGGGCGACGTTTTGCCGGCCTCGATCCAGCCATCGGGCGGGCCGCTGGAGGCCAGCCCCACCTCGAGCCATTGGGTTGCGTCCGTTTGTGCCGTGCCGAAAATATAGTAGACGGTAAAGGGGCGCACCCACGCCTTGTGAATGGCAGAAGCCGATGATGCCCCGGCATAGAGGCGGGCACCAGGATGGGTGATCACCCGCTGGTAGAGTGTTTTTTTCCCCGGCATTAACAGCGCCCGCCGAGAATCTGCCCGGGCTGGTTCATGATCACCCGCCACGATAGCGGCCAAATAGAACAAAATCAACATGGGGGTGACGTTCCGAAATACGCTCTTTGGACGGGGACCTCCCCAAAATCGTTTTCCCATGGTTTATCCTCGCAGGTCAAAAGGGCATCCATGCCCAGGTATTATTGAGGGTATCGGCGGTTTCCCTCAAGGCCAGGTATTTAAAAGTGCCTGCGCGTCGGCAGCCCCGTTTTCGGCACTGGCGACCACCCATCGGCGAAGGTTTGTCAGCCGATTCCGGGATTCAGGATGGCCACCCTCAAGGGCGATTTGGTACCATTCCAAAGCATAGGCAGGATTTTTGCGAATACTGCCGCTGGGTAGATCGAGGCTGGGGTCATAGTACTCTCCCACGGCCATTGCCGCCTCGGCATTTCCACTCTCCGCGGCATATTCCAGAAGCAGAAAAGCCGCATCCGCCCGCTCGGGTTTTTCAGGCAGGGTTGCGGCCATGGCAAAGGCGTCGGCCGGTGTGATTCCCTCACGCAGGGCCTGTCTGGCCTGCTCGAGTACCGGGGCATCCGGCGCATAGGTGGGTTTGGGCGGAGGTTTTATCTCCGGTTGCTTCCGCGGCAGGTTAGCCATTTTGGGCAGTGATGGGGCAGGCGCGGGCGGCAGCGCCTCCTTGCCATGGCCTTTAAAAAGCCAATAGCCGCCGCAGATGACGGCAACCAACGAAATGGCGGTAATCGCCATCCATAAAAAAGAGGCTCTGCGCATTGGGTCTTGCATACGGTTTCTCCCCTTGAGGCCTATTTCGGATATTACGCGCCTTTACTTTGTGGATGGAAACAGCGAGCGAACCTTGATTAGCTGGAAGCGAAACTATAGGCCGCTGAAAAATAGGTGTCAACACAGGCATGGTTTTTTCTGAAAGGCTGGACAGCAATGTCTTTATTTTGCTTTTCATAACAAACCTGCAGTATGCATATTTTTCATATACCAGCGATGATCCCGCAGATATCAAAGCTAAGAATGGCTTTGCTCGCTTTATCTATCCCCCACCGGCAATAAAACCGATCCGATTGCTTCCAAAAAAACGACAAACGGCCTGGATTTCGATATATCCAGGCCGTTTCAATTTCATTTCGGTGGCAAATGCTCAGAGAATCTGGCTGAGGAACAGTTTGGTACGGTCGTGGGTGGGGTTGACGAAGAAATGTTCCGGGGTGCCCTCTTCCACGATGGCACCGGCATCCATGAAGATCACGCGGTCGGCCACTTCCCGGGCAAAGCCCATTTCGTGGGTGACCACCACCATGGTCATTCCCTCTTTGGCCAGGGTCTTCATGACGTCGAGCACTTCACCGATCATCTCCGGATCCAGCGCCGACGTGGGTTCGTCGAAGAGCATGATTTTGGGGTCCATGGCCAGGGCCCGGGCAATGGCCACCCGCTGCTGCTGGCCGCCGGAGAGTTGATCCGGATAGACATTTTTCTTGTCGACGATGCCGACCTTTTCCAGAAGGGCCATGGCTTTCTTCAGGCTGTCTTCCCCCGAACGCTTGCGCACCACTTTCTGGGCCAGGGTCACGTTTTCCAGCACCGTCTTGTGGGGAAACAGGTTGAAGGACTGGAAGACCATGCCTACCTCGGCCCGGATTTTGTTGATGTCGGTCTTCTCGGCCAGGATGTCGGTGCCGTCGATAAAGATGTGTCCGCTGGTGGCATGTTCCAGGCGGTTGAGGCATCTAAGAAAAGTGCTCTTGCCTGAACCCGAGGGGCCGATCACGACGACCACCTCGCCGGCCTTGATGTCGGCCGTCACATCCACCAGGGCCGGGATCTCATGGGGCGCATAAAAGGTTTTGTATACATTTTTTGCCTGTATCACGATGTCGCCATCCTCCTCTCAAGGTGTTGCACATACATGGAAAGGGAAAAGGTAAGCACCAGGTACAACAGCCCCAGCAGAATGTAGACTTCGAAGGGCTGAAGCGTTGCCGTAACCGCCTCCCGGGCTGCCTTGGTCAACTCGCGGATGGCAATGATCCCCAACAGGGAAGAATCCTTGATCAGGCTGATGAACTGCCCGGCCAGGGGGGGAAGGATCCGGCGAAGCGCCTGGGGAAGAATGATGTAGCGCATGGACTGGGCATAGGTCATGCCTAAAGAGCGGGCCGCTTCGGTCTGCCCGCGATGGATGGACTGGATGCCGGCCCGGACGATTTCCGAGACGTAGGCGCCGGCGAAGCAGGCCAGGGAAGCGACGCCGTACCAGAACGCCGGTATCTGCCCGAACCCGTATGCGTAGAGCAGGTCGTTGATCAGCGTTCCCAGCACGAAGTACCAGATCAGAATCTGGACCATCAGGGGAGAGCCCCGGATCAGTTCCACATAGACGATGGAGGTCCACCGCAGGGCCGGGTTGTCGGAAATGCGCATCAACCCGCTGATGATCCCGATAATCACTCCCAAAATCGTGGACACCACGCTGACCTTGAGGGTAATCCATAGACCGATGACCAACAGGCCGGCTTTCCATTTTTTATAGCTGGCCAGGGTGTCGCCATAGTAGACGGATTCACCTTCCGACACCCGCAGGCTCTTGGAGGGTGCCTTGTAGGTTGCCGTTTCATCGATGCCTTTTACCGTGACGATAACCTGGTCCCCTTCGGTACGAATGGATGACACTTCGCCGTCAATGTTGGTGGTCACGTTGATGTCGTCCTGGTAGGCAAAGTAAATGGGCGTGCGGTTCCATCGCCAGTTGTATTTGATCGCCTGGGTGGCGTAGTAGAACAGGCCCAGAAATATCAGTACTCCCAGGCAGAAAATCATGACCCACTTGCTGTAACCGGCGGGTCGTCCGGTTATCCGTCGATTGTTTTCATCGCTCATGATCGCATCTTCTTCCTGCTAAGGTAACAGCGTGGGGCAATGGGTCTTATTCTTCAGCAGAATACCTTTGCACCGGGTTTGCGGTCGCTGCCGTATTGCCATACGGCTTTTTCCCTCGATCCGTGACAAATGGATTGTCCTGGAAAAGGTGGAAGATCAGGCGCCATGATGACACAGGCCGGCCGAGAAAGGTCCGGCCGGCCTGTGTAAGGATCATGATCACCGATCTGTTTCGGTTAAAACGGTTACTCGAGCTCTTTTTTCCAGTCCGAACTCAAGATCCATTTGTTGTAAGTTCTTTCGTAGAACCCGTCGCCCTTGCACTGCCTGAGGAAGTTGTTCAGAAAATTCAGGAAGTCCGGGTCACCCTGGTTGATGGCCCAAGCCAGGGGCTCATAGGTGAACGGCTGGTCCAGAAACACGGTTTTGTCCTTGCCCTGGCTGGAGTAGAGAATGCCGATGAAGGGGAGATCGTAGACCAGCGCATCGGCCTTGCCGTTGATCACTTCCATGCCGGCTTCGGCTTCGGACTCGAATCCTTTGTAGGTAGCCTTGGGGATCATTCGTTTGATGGACTGTTCACCGGTGGTGCCCATGCGGGAAGTGAGGATATATTTGGGGTCGTTGAGATCTTTGTAGGATTTGATGGTTCCTTCGTTTTTCTTGTTGAGAAGAATGGCCTGGCCAACGACGATGTAGGGATCCGCGAAAGCGACTTTCAGGTTTCTCTCCTGGGTGATGGTCATGCCGCCCATGATGATGTCGAACTTATCGGTGACAAGGGCGGGAATGATGCCGTCCCAGGCAGTGTTGACGGGAACGAACTTCACGCCCATGGCCTTGGCCATATGCCGCCCGAAATCCATGTCGAATCCGATGAAGTCGCCTTTCTTGTTGGTCATCTCAAATGGCATGTAGCCGGACTCGAAACCCACGCGCAATTCGCCGCGCTCGAGGATCTTCTGGATGTGGGATTTCTTGGCAAGCTCGATATCCGCGCCAAAGGCCGTTCCCATGCAAAAAGTCACTGCGGCAACAATCGCCAATGTGGTAAATAAACCTCTTTTCATACGTGCTCCTCCTCCTTAGATGATTAGAACAAAGCAAAGCCGCAACCCTGCGGCTGGATCCACACAGCATAGCTGAAGAAAAAGCGTCTCTTGGGGTGTCCCGAAGCATCACGCGGTATCGGGATAAAGGCTATTCATTAAAAAAAGTGTATCAAAAATACAATTAACTTTTATAATAAGATACAAGCAAAGTAAAGCCCTGATTGGTAACTGTTAGGCATTCGCCGCACGGTTCAGATGCATAATCGCTGGAACCGGTGCAACAGCGTTTCACTTTGCGGGGTCTCCCTGATATCACCGAGCAGCCGGTCCACATCACGACCCTGGGTCGTTAGGTCATCGCTAAACCGCTGGATGTAAAGCCGGAGGATCTGCCCGTTGAATTCAGGGTGAAACTGGACACCCCAGGCCCGACTGCCGATCTTAAAGGCGTGGTGGGGCTCCATCTCCGACGATGCCAGCAGGGTGGCGCCGGCCGGCAACTGCAATACACTCTGGCTGTGACAGGCCTGGGCGGCGAAGGTCTCCGGGATCGCGTCGAACAAACGATCCCGCCGCCCCTCCGGGTTGAGCCGGATCGACACCGTGCCGAACTCCTTCCCCCTGGGGTTGTCCCCCACTACGCCGCCCATGGCGTGAGCCAAAAGCTGATGGCCGTAGCAGACCCCCAACAGCGGTATCTCGGCTTCAACGGCTGCTTTGATCCAGCCGGCAGTCTTCTCGCTCCAAAACGGTTTATCGGTAACCATGTCGTGGGACCCGGTGATGATAATGCCGCCCAACGGTGCCACTGGCGGTAGCGCCTCTCCGGTAAACGGGCTGACGGTTTGGATGGTGGCTGTCGACTGGTCCAAACGTTCGATGAACCAGTCTTCGAAGTCACCGTATCGGGCTGCCATGTCCGGGTAGGTGCCCCCTGCCTTAACGATTAGGATGGGTTTTTTGGACAATTGGGATCCTTTGGCAAACAGGGTTAAGCGGAAAAACTCTCAGTACCGGCTCGCAAGGGTGTTGTCAAGATGCACCTGTCGGCCTGTCGGTTATCGGCCGGGATACGGGCTTACGCTTTGCTCTCAAGGGGTTATATCGGACTGAATGCCCGCCGGAAGGGACAATTGCCTTGACTTGGACCGCTGCCGGAGGATAATAGATTTGACTCAGCGGGCCAGACGGTTCCCTCGGCGGGAAGCGCAATCAACCAACACGATCAATCACCTATTCAGGAGGGCTGAATGCCGGAATCATCCACCATCCGAATCGACAAGCTGCTCGACCATCCGGCAGTTATGGACGCCATTGCCGATGTAAACCTGGAACTGAAGGACAGAATCGCCTACCAGCCCCCCGTGTGCGATGTGTTCAAGAGCGAATTCACCACCCTGGTGACCGACCCGCAGTATCGATTCGAGATCGACAAAGAAGCCCACCGGCAACTGGCGCACATCATCGCCAACACCGTCCAGAGAGTTGAAGGCAGCGACGACGCCACGGATGAGGTCAAGGAGAATTATAGAAAGGCGCGCAACATCGGCATCGTCTTCTCCGGCGGACCTTCACCGGGCGGCCACAACGTGATTGCCGGGCTGTTCGACGCCGCCAAGAAAATCAACCCGCAGACGCGGGTCTTCGGTTTTCTCATGGGGCCCGACGGCATCATCGACGGCGACTACATGGAACTGACCCGCGAACAGGTGGACAGATACAGGAATGTGGGCGGGTTCACCATGATCAAGACCGGGCGCACCAAAATCGATGACCGGAAGAAAATGGACCTGTCCCGGGGAACCTGCAAGCAGCTGGGTCTGGACGCCCTGGTGGTCGTGGGCGGCGACGACTCCAACACCAACGCCGCCTTTCTCGCCCAGAATATGTTCGAGGACGGCGTCCAGGTAATCGGCGTCCCCAAAACCATCGACGGCGACATCCAGGTCCGTGACGCCCAGGGCAAGGTGCTGTGCGCCATGTCCTTCGGGTTCCACACCGCAGCCCGCGCCTTCTCCCAAGCCATCGCCAACCTGTGCACCGACGCCAGTTCGGACGTAAAGTACTGGCACATGTGCAAGGTTATGGGCCGTGTGGCCAGCCACTTGGCCCTGGAGGTGGCCCTTCAGACCCACGCCAACATGACCCTGATCGGCGAAGATCTGGCCGACTACGTAGACTACGCGCGACTCGAGAAAGCCCAAAAAGAGGGGGTGGTCGACTACACCGCCTACGGCATGACCCTGCGGCACCTCTCCCGGGTGACCTGCGACGCCATCATGGAAAGAGCCGCCGTTGGCAAGAACTACGGCGTGCTGGTGCTCCCCGAGGGCGTGCTGGAATTCATCAACGAAATCCAGGTGTTCATCATCAAACTCAACACGATCATCGGCAACTACAACAAGATGCACGATCGGGACTTCCACACCACCTTTCCCAGCCTTGACGCCAAACTGGAGTACCTGCGCCGGCTGGTGCGGGGTATCCGCAAGGACGTTTCCTACAATGTGTGGAATGCCCGGGACGATGAGCTGTTCAACGACATTCCCGCCTTCTTTCAGGAAGGGCTGCTCACCGAACGGGACAGCCACGGTAATTTCCAATTCTCCCAGGTCAAGACGGAAAAAGTCCTCCTCGACCTGGTAAAAGACTACCTGGGCATTTTAAAGGAGAAGGGCCACTACAAGATCGGTATCCAGGATGCACAGTTCGTCAAAACGCTCCAAAAGGGAGGCCTTGACCCGGAGCTTTACGGGCCCATTCTGTTCGAGAACTGGAAGCAGGCCCGGTACCTGATGATCAAGAAAACCATCATCTCCAAGAAAACACTCAAAGCCGTCTTGGTCAAAGCCGGCTTTTTAGGCAACGACGAGACGATTCCGCCGCCCATCGAAAAAATCTTCGAACAGTCCGTCCCTAAATTCAAGACCCAGACCCACTTCTACGGCTACGACGGACGGGGTAGCGACCCAACCCGATTCGACTGCACCTATACCTACAACCTGGGCCAGACCGTGTTCAGCCTGATCGCCAACGGCGCTACCGGCCAGATGGCCGCCATCTTGAATCTGGAGCAGGATTTTAACGGTTGGGTCCCTATCGGCATCCCCATCGCCCCGCTCATGCACCTGGAGGAGCGCAAAGGAAAGCTCGAACTGGTGCTGGAGAAAAGCGTCGTGGACGTCAACTCGCCGGCTTTCCGTGTCGTGAAAACCTTCCGCGACAAATGGCTGGCAGCGACACCCGAGGAAGACCATTACCGGCACCCGGGCCCCATCCGCTTCACCGGGAACAGCGAGGAGGACCGCCCCATCACCTTGCTTCTCAATGCACTGGGAAACCAACTCGCCACCCCGGGCACCAAGGCCGCAGAATAAAGTGTTTTGGCCACAAGGCCGGTTTTCCCTGCTTAGAAAAAGGCGACCGGTGAAACATGTGCGACACCTTCGTAGCCCTTAAAACCGCAACGGCAGACGGTTCGGTGATCTTCGGCAAGAACAGCGACCGCGAACCCAACGAGGCCATGGCCCTGGAATGGGTGGCCGGCGCAAGCCACGGCCCTTCCGAACGCCTGCACTGCACCTATGTGGAGATCCCTCAGGCTCGGCAAACGTTCGATGTCCTGCTCTGCCGGCCGTTCTGGATGTGGGGGGCGGAAATGGGTGCCAACGAAAAAGGCGTTGTCATCGGCAACGAAGCGGTTTTCACCCGCATGCCGGTCAATCGGGAAGGTGCCCTCACCGGCATGGACCTGCTGCGCCTGGCCCTGGAACGGGCCGGCACCGCCGAGCAGGCGGTGGAGGTTATCGTCGGCCTGCTGGCCGACCACGGTCAAGGCGGCATTTGCGGATACACGGACCGGAGAATGGCCTACCACAACAGCTTCCTCTGTGCGGACCCGCAAGACGCGTGGGTGCTGGAAACCGCCGGCGGACTGTGGGCGGCCAAGCGGATCGCCGATGCCTGGGCCATTTCCAACCGCCTGACCCTGGACGACGACGTCGACCGCAGCCACCCGGCGCTCATCGACACGGCCAGGCACAAGGGCTGGCTGAAGCCGGGCCGCACGTTCAGCTTCAAACGGTGCTATTCGGACTGGTTCAACACCACCTTCTCCTTCTCGTCAACCCGTCAGGAACGCTGTCGGCGGCAAATCGAGCCGGCGCAGCCCACAGCGGCGGAAAAGCTGACCCTCACCGGTGCGCTGGGTTGTCTGCGAGACCACGACAGACCCGGATATCTGCCCGCCAGCCACCTGTTCATGGACCGGATTTGCATGCACGCCGCCAACCCGGTTTCCAGAGGTTTTCAGACCACCGGCTCGCTGGTGGCACACCTGACACCGCATTCGCCCACGTATTGGGCCACCGGCACCTCGGCGCCTTGCACAGGCATCTTCAAACCGATCAAGTTTGAACCGCATGGCATACCCGGCACCGGCCCGGTCCCAGGCGCCGCATACGATAAACGCTGCCTGTGGTGGCGGCACGAAGGCCTTCATCGCAGCATCCTCATGGATTACGGCAACCGGTTGCCCGCATTTGCCGACGCACGTGACGCGCTGGAACGGTCTTTTATCGGAGGATCAACGCCTACCGCAGGTGAACATCCGATGACAGGGTGCCGCGAGGCATTCAACCAAGCCGAAGAACTGACCCGAACCTGGATCCGGCGCCTAAACGCGATGCCGGTGAAAGATGCGCCCGGTTGGGTCTACCGCAGGTATTGGCAGGCTCTTAGCCGGAAAGCCGGGATCCCGGCCGATGGTCATGGACGATAGACGGGTCTGGCCATTAGCCACCCGGATCACAAAAACGCCCAGCGGCAGACCGCTGTAAATACGATGCAGGTAAAGGCAGCGCTGCCCAGCACCGGCAGGGTGAAAATCGATTCAGCGTTGGATCGCTGCCGCGACGTGCCCCGCGGGAGGGCCATCTTGTCCGGCAACGCCGTTTTCACTGTGATCTGTCCGCCATGCCGGGACACCGGCTCGACCGAACCGAACAAAAGGAAATAGCAGCCCTCCTTGACCGCCCCCCCCCCCCCCGCAGACGCGATCATTGGAAATTGCGCCAACACAGCCCGCACCAATACCGGTGAAAAATGCCAAAACAAACGTATTTTAGGAATAAAGATGATGCCGCAGGATTGCCGGCTGACCAGTGTGCGAAGCGGGGAGCGATCATGATCAGGAATCGGTTTGTCATACACGTGTTTGTCGCTGCAGTGTTTCTCACGGGGGCCTGTTCGACGGGGCCTGGCCCTTCAACCAAAACCGCAGGAAGCCTGGCAAACCTGGTGGGCCCCATCCAACAGTCCGTGGTAACGGTGATCAACTATGATGTGGACGGTAACGTATCGTCCATCGGCAGCGGATTCTTCATTTCCGAAAGCGGTGTTCTGGTGACCAATTTCCACGTCTTGGACGGTGCCTACAGCGCCAGCATCAAAACCGTGGATGGCAGTCAATATCCGGTGACAGCGGTCCTGGCCAAGAGCCGCCTGGTCGACCTGATCAAGGTCCGCGTTGACATCGCTGGCAGCCGGGCGACGCCTGTCGCTCTTTCCAGGGAGCAGCCCGCAGTTGCAGACAGCGTTTTCGTGGTCGGGAGCCCCATGGGTCTGGAACAGACCGTTTCCGAAGGAATCATATCGGCTGTACGGGAGATGCCGGCCGGCGGAAGGGTGTTTCAACTGACCGCCCCGATCTCCCGGGGGTCCAGCGGCGGCCCGGTGATCAATCAGGATGGGAAGGCGGTAGGCGTGGTTACTTTTCAGGTGTCCAGGGGGCAGAATCTAAACTTTGCCGTCTCCGTCGACGCCCTTGAAATGCTGATCGACGAGGCGTCACAGCCCTCCGTTGCCGAATGGACCATTCGAAACTCAAAGCAGGGTCCGGCGCTGGCGGCGGCGCTCTGCAGCAAAGGTTCCCGCCTCACTATACGAGGAGAGTACGAAGAGGCCTTGACCTATTTTAAAAGGGCTGCTGAAGCCAGCCCGGATGACCCCGACGCCTGGTATGGGCTGGGCAGCTGCTACGTCGGTCTCGATCAGCCGGATGAAGCCATCAACGCCTACAAGCGGCCCATCGAGCGGGATCCGGACAACGACACGGCCCATTTTGTCCTGGCCATGTACTACAAGTCCATCGGACAGTTCGAACGGGTCGTCCCCACCCTGCTTGAGGTGATTCGCATCAACCCCGCCAATCTGCGGGCGCAGTTCGAATTGGGCCGGGCCTATGGTGCATTGGAACGCACCGAAGAGCAGATCGACACTTTCAGGGAAATACTGAATCACCAGCCTGACCACATTCCGACGCTGCTCGATCTGGGGGCCACGCTGGGCGAAATCGGCCGCTTAGATGAAGCCATGGCGCTGTTCACCCAAGCCAGCAGCCTGGAGCCTGACAACGAATTGATCTACTACAACATCGGCGTCACTTACAACCGCATGGACCGACCCGAAGAGGCAATCCGTGCCTACACCCTTGCCATTCGTGCCAATCCCCGCATGGCCGCCGCCCACTACAACCTTGGAATGACCTACTTCGATCAGGGACGCCGCAAACCCGCCCTGGACCAGTATGAGATCCTGAAAGGCCTGGGGTCGGACTCGGCCAAGGATCTGTTCGAGCATATCTATCCGGAGAGCGCCAAGTAACGCTGCCGGGAAAATCACCTTATCGATGCGGCCCAGGAGCAATTTCCAGAAATTGGGGACACCGCTGGAAACCGCCTCCTTTTTCAGCCTTGGATTGTTGTCGAATTGGGCAATATAGCTGGAACCCAGGTTCGTTCCAATTTTCATTGCATACAGGTCTTCATAATGATCGAGCGAGGATTGCTTTCCTCTCAGCAGGAAGACGTAATGAATATATGCTTCCCGTTAAGCGTTTCTCAGCAGGCCCGACATGAAATCGATCTCTCCATCCTTCATCAATTGAAGGCGTCTTTTGAAGGGCGCGAGTTTGAATGTTAATTTTACATTCAGCCGGTCTGCAATCGCCATTAAAATTTGCACGTCCGGTCCATCTTTGTTTTCTTCGGCGACCGAACTGACCAACTCCGTGTCGCCGGGAAAAAACGGTTGGGGAAACAAAAGCACGGTAAAGCACCAAAGCAAGCAAAAGCGCCTCTTTACCGAAAAACGGTTCATATCTCCTATACCGCTGTTTTACTCATATACCGCAGCATTTTTTAAATTTTTTCCCGCTTCCGCATGGGCAGGGTTCATTACGTCCCACCCGCTTATCGGCAATCCTTGTCTTCAGTGGATTCAACAATATCTCCAGGTCTTTTGTATCCTCCGGTTTGTCCGGTTCCAATCCGATGGTATATCGCCACCCGTTTTCTTCGAACACGGATTCCAATTCCTTCACTCTTTCTTCGGTTTGCACGTTAACGATGGCAGGATTTGCCGCCGTTCCCAACTTGGCTGTTCGTTTACCATCAAAAATCTTTTCCATTTTCTCACCCTAATCGTTTGATCGGCCTCAATCAGCGACGCCTCGGGAAAAATGCCGGTCGCCGCCACCCCTCGCACCGTCCAAAACATTTTTTATTGTCTGGATGGCTTCCATTAATCTTTCGGATGTATTCCTGACCAGATCCAGACAATGAATATAGATCCTCAGCCAGGCTGCTCGTATCATCTGATGTCCATGATTTTTCTGATTGCCACTGCTGGCGCGTAAACCGCTCATTATCCGACTTTGATCATTGAACGTCACATCGCCCAACCGGGTAAAATTAAAATCGATTGCCGGCTCAATGTCTCGGTTCACATTCGATATCTTCAGAATAACGACACCGGTCTTAAACTGAAGTCTGTCTTGCGGCAGCATACAGAAAACAGATGCGCTTTCTCAGCGGCTTTTGACGATGTTCCCCATACTACAATAAACGGTTGTGTTGTCAACCAATCAGACATTTGCAGGTGGTTGCCGTTTACGATCAGGAAAATCGATTGAGCCCTCCCGCGGCGAACCGCACTGAATTCATCATTAACGACACCTTTTGATTGCTCTCGGGGTACCCACGGTTCGAACGCATTGCACCGGTTTACGCCCATGGGACCAGAAAATAATTGATTGCCTATTGACCATCCCCCTGTTTCTGATAAAGAGTGCTTCTGCCGATTCGAATGGGGGCCAAATTACCGCTGATGAACGACAATCAACCTGTAGCGGACCAACAGTCCGGGGCCGGTGCCCTTTTCGCTTTTATCGCCTTTCTCATATGGGGGTTGAGCCCGATCTATTGGAAAGCCCTTCACGGCGTGGGGGCGTTCGAGATCATCCTGCATCGTATCGTCTGGTCATTTGTATTTCTCATGCCGCTGGTATGTCTCAGCCGCCGGTGGGCCGAATTCAAGAAAACGATCAAAAGCCCCAAAATGCTGTCCATTCTCCTGATTACGTCTATTCTGGTGGGTGGCAACTGGCTCATCTACATCTGGGCAGTCAATAACGGGCGGGTGCTGCAGGCCAGCTTGGGCTACTACATCAACCCGCTGGTCAACATCGTGCTGGGCATGGTGTTCCTGCGCGAACGGCTTCGCCGGGCCCAAACGCTGGCAGTCATCCTTGCCACACTGGGAGTGCTCAATCTCACCTTTCGGTACGGGGCGTTTCCCTGGGTCTCCCTGGCGCTGGCGTTCAGTTTCGGTATTTACGGACTGGTCCGCAAGGTGGCGGCCGTCGGTGCGTTGGTCGGCCTGACCTTAGAGACGCTGCTGTTGACCGTTCCCGCGGGCATTTGGGTGCTCCACCTGCATCGAATCGATTCCGGGGCCTTTTTAAATTCCGGAACGATGACCGATCTGCTGCTAATGGGCACAGGGATCCTTACGGCTACGCCCCTGCTGCTCTTCAACCTCGGCGCCAAACGCATCACCCTGGCCACCCTTGGATTTATCCAATACACGGCCCCTACCGGCATGCTTGTGCTGGGGATCGCCGTGTTCGAAGAGCCGTTTACCAGAATCCAGGCCGTGACCTTCGCACTAATCTGGACGGCACTGGCCATCTACTCCTGGGACACCGCACGTGCCAACCGAAACCCCGACACTAAAAGATGAGAAGTTCGGAATCGATCAACAGCATGCGAGTGAGCTCGAAAATTGTAAATTTTGTCAAGGATCCAAATAACTTGACAGGGTTGGCACCATATGGTAGCGTTTTTTCGACAATATTTTGCCCGGCATCAATCATCCCGCATCGAGAGTCACCGACAGCGGTGGTTACATGGCAAACCTGAGGGATACCGGGCGCAACCGAAAACACGATATTTTTCAACCACGGTTAATGGGGGAGAACCAATGGATGGTCGCCAGAAGCCCACTCCGCAGACGGAAAACGGTAACGACCTGAAAAATGAGGAAGTCATCGATTTGACGCAGATTGTCGAAGAGGGAGATGACTACGACGTCATCGATCTTGACAACATTCTTGAACAGCCGGATCAGGCATTCGAAACCGAGGTTGGACCTGAAGAAGAGGCAATCCCCCTTGTGAATCCCCTTCCTGAAGAAGAGACGACTAACTTAACGGAGGAGACGGATGAAGAAATCATCGATCTGACGGATATGGCCGCTTCCCCGGAACCACCTGCAGTCGTTGCGGAAGCGGAATCCACCGTCGCATCGAGCGAGGATGAAGCGGATGAAGAGGTAATCGATCTTTTGGATGTGGCGACCACCCTTGAAGCCGAGGTGGTTGATGCGGAACCACAAGTCACCGACGCTGAGCCTGAAGAAGCGGACGGAAACATGCAGGACGATGACGATGTTATCGACCTGATGGACGTGGCCACCGCTGCCGAGGGCGACACCGCTGCAACCGGCGACCAGGAGTCCGCCGCGACGCCTGAAGAAGCGGACGGAAACATGCAGGACGATGACGATGTTATCGACCTGATGGACGTGGCCACCGCTGCCGAGG
>NZ_JBUOIV010000028.1:0-64895 GCF_055467485.1 Desulfosarcina sp.
TTTTCTGATAGGCGGTTATTTCCAGATACAATCCTGGCCCGTTTTTCGCTGTGAAATCAACTTATGGAAAGTGATTTGATTTAACAATAGCCAGATCGTACCACACGATTCCCGGCATGACAGGTAGCTGCTATGAAGCTTGAGGCGGGTTAGTACCCGATGAATTTGTATTTCAGGCTATCAGGAAGCAAATTCCAACAAGTCTGAGAAATTTTGACCTATCAGGAGAGGACTTTAACTAATTTCAAGATTTTGGAAAATGGATTGACCTCCGGTTCAACTATTAATCATGCAGGCCCGCCTGCCTCATCAACGGCAGCAGGTGGGCCAGGCTTTCCTTGCCGGCCGCCTCCGGCCGATCGGTGTAGGGGTAAAGCTCCAGGCTCATGTCATACTCGTAACCTGACCGCTTCATGGCGGTGAATACCGACGCAAAGTCGATGGCCCCCAGGCCGGCGATGAGATGATTGTGCTCGCGGGTGGGGGCGATGTCCTCGACGTGAATGTGGCCGACCCAGGGGAAAAGCTCTTCGAAGGCGGCGGCCGGGTCTTCACCGGCGCAGTAGAAGTGGCCGATGTCGAAGTTGATGCCGACGGCCGGTGCCTGGATCTCGGACACGAAGGGCTTGATCTCCGCGGTGCGCTCCATGAGCAGGTTCGGTTCGGGTTCGATGAGCAGCTGCACTCCCAGTTCCTGTGCTTTGGGGATGACCTGGTCCATTCCCTGGTGGAACAGCTGCAGGGCTTTTTTACGGGTCATGCCGTTGGGCAACGGTCCTCCCGGCGGCACCGAGATATTGCGGCATCCGATGCATGCGGCAATTTCCAGGCAGGCCAGGGTGTGGTCCACGCGGATCCGCCGGCGTTCGGCCTCCGGCTCGATCCAGGAGGGCAGGTAGGTGTCGCCCACCGCAAACAGCGTGAAGCTGTTCAGGTTGGTGGGCTTCAGTTTGTTCTGCTCCAGCGAGGTTTTCACCTTCGCCAGCGCGGCTTCGTCATATTCGGGCGGGTAAAGGTGGGGCTGGTCACACATGATCTCCACGCCGGCAAAGCCCAGTCCGGCGATCATGTCAAAGGAATCCAGCAGGGAATAGTTGACGAAGGCGTTGGTGCTGTAACCGAAAACCATGGGGGCGATCCTTTCTACCTGTTGATGGGGCTACCGGAGGGGCGCATACCCGCATAAAAATGATCCCCATGGCGGGCATGGCCCGCTTGGGATCGATCACGTTTCGCCCCATTCCAATTTCTTTCTATTGCGGCAACGTCGTCATCCGTCTCCGTGAGATTGTTCGGCGATGCGGGAGTCGATCCGGGATTCCAGGCTTGCCAGGGCGGCAAGCTGGTCTTCGAAGGTCAACGGCGCGCGCTCACCCACGGGCTTTTTGAAATAAAACCCAAGTTCGGGAACGGGGCCGGCGAATCCGGCGGCGTGGAGGGCGGCTGCCCAGCGGGCCAGGTCCAGGGCCATGGGGGCGGCCAGGATGGAGTCCCGGCCCTGCAAGTTAAGGCGCAGGCTCATGGGCATGCCGAAGATCCCCGTTATGTCGATGACGTCCCAGGCTTCCTTGGCATCACCACGGGGGGGATAGTAGTCGATGTGTACTTTGTGTGCTGACCGGCCGTAGCGTTCACCCACCGAATAGCCGAGGATATCGTCCAATAGACTGGTTTTATTGTTCAGCTTGCCGCAGGCATGGTCCGGGTCCATCAGATTCAGCCCGTCGGCGTTGCCCAGGATGTTGAGGCTGTACCAGCCGTCCACATACAGACCGCGCGCTTTCAGGGCCGAGGCCAGGACCACCTTGAAGTAGGTCTGGCCGGTCTTGCCGTCGCGCCCGGCGATGGGAACGCCCTTGGCCTCGGCAAGGCTGCAAATGGCGGGCAGTTCAACCGTGTTGGGGGTGAAGTTGACCACCGGGATGCCGGCGTCGATGGCCGCGATCATGTAGGCCAGGTCCGGCAGGATACCCGCAGCGGGTTGGCTGAGGAGTTGGTCGACAGCCGTGAATCGGGCCGGATCGGCGATGTCGCAGGTCGCCGGCAGCAGGTTGATCATTACGGGACGGGCATCCGGACAGCGCTCGCGACATTGCCGGATATCCGCCTGCAACTGCTTGACCTGGTCTGCAATAGAGAGCGACGCGTCGGGGGTATTGAAAACAGATAGATGCCCCAGACGGGATTCATAGGGTCGCCACATGCCCTCGGGCAGCACACCGTGACGGGCGATGGCACCGGTGATGTCATCTGCGGACAGGTCCCAACCGGCCATGGCGACGGAGGTACAGTCGCCTAAAAAGGGAAATTTGCCGGCGGTGGTGAGTCCGGGCAGTACCAGTTGGGGATTCTCCTGCATGGCGGCAACGGCCGCCGCCAGGGTGGTGCCGATGGCTCCTTTGGCCCCGGCCACCAGCAGTAACAGTTGAGGGCTTCGATCTGACGGTTTGTCCATGGATAGCGGTATCCCTTATTGACTGGCCTGCGGGCCGGAATTTTTAAACCGTCGTACCATAAAGGGAAGGTCTTCCAAAGTCAAGGCAGCGGGGCCATTTGGCGGATTCCGGAATAATGAGGCTCCACCGGGAAACAAGACGCGGATTGGCGGGCCATTCGTGCGGAGGAAAAGGGATGCCGGCATGCGTGGATGGCTCAGCCCCCTGCCAACATTTCCCGGAACGTTGCCATGTGTTTCTTTTCTTCTGAAATGATCTGTTCCAGTTGATCGGCGATGCCCGTGTCGTCGATGAAAGTTTTCAGAATGTCGTAAAAGGCGATGGTGTCGTCTTCAAATCCAATAAAAGTGCGGATCATTTTATCAGGAGTGTCGATGGTTTCGAAATCGACTTCCTGCAGGGAAAAGGCCTGACCCTTGACCACATCCTCCACCAGGGCCCGGCTCAAATCCGCTATCAGATGGTGATCCTCCCCTCGCGTCAATCGGTTCTTCAACTCGGTAAACCAGCGGGCGTGATCGTGCTCTTCCTGGGCGATCCATGTCAGCAGGGTTTTTAATTCATCATCCGATATATGCCGCCGGGCATCCAGGTAGGTTTTCTCACCGTTTTTTTCCAACCGTATGGCAATATCGAGAATATCCTGGGCGGTAAACATGGGAACACCTCACGTTCGCGTGGGTTTATATCGAGTCGAATGTAATCGATTCTTCGGAAACTATCAAGATGCAACGTCGGCAGGCGAGCGTTTCAGCACCCTGCCGTCTGTGCCCGGGTTGAACCGCTGTTAAAGGTCGGAGGATTTTTCGATATCGATGATTTGGCGGTCAAGATAGGGTTTGGTCTCATAGCGGGTGACATGCATCAGCTTTTTGGTAATCCGCCCCACTTTGGCGACCTGCTCGACGATTTTTTTTAGCTTTTGAACATGGGGGCCATTCTCGGGGCAGTCCATCATTACCAACTCCGCATAGCCGGTGATCGCCATGAGCGGCTGGTTCAAATCATGGCAGACGGCGCCGGCGAGTTCCAGCGCCCCCTGGAGGCGTTCGCTATTACGGGTGGTCTCCCGGAGGGCCGATTCGGCTTGCTTCCGATCGGTCAGATCGTCGAGAATAATCACACAACCGCTGAACTTTTCACTGACATCGAGCATTCGTTTGATCTTGATGGAGAGGTGTCGGCTGCCCATGGCCGTCTCCACCAACCTTTCCATCGTTTTTTCAGCCTTCCCGCTGGCGACGAACCGGTCAATTTCTTTGGAAAGCCATGCCACCGGCGGGTTGATTCGCGTGCTATCGTAATAATCGGCGCCCGGTACCGCGGCACCTCCGAAAAGGGTTGCCCAGGCGTGATTGGTGGTGTCGATGCGGCTGTTTCGATCGAGCACCGCCACCGGTGACTGAAAGCTTTCGAAGATGGTCAGGTATTTGTTTTTTTCGTTGGTGATCGTTCGGTTGGCCCGCTGGAGATCCGCCAGTTGATCATTTTGTTCCGGTGTGCTCCACGCGGAGACCAGACCGATTTCGATGCGGTCGAAAAACCGTTTCAAGGTGAGAGAAAAGCGACTTCCACTTGCCGGATCCGGTGCGTGCTGATCGATCAGGTCCATGTAGCTCTGGCGGTAGTATTTCATCAGCCCAAGGAACATGCCCAGACTGACCCCCCGTTCAAGGTGGCGTTTGGCCGCCAAAATACCGAAGCGGGCCAGGGGGTCGGCGGTGTATTCGCCATCCGGTTCCAGTTCCACATCGGGCATGCCTTTTTCCAGGGCGGCAAGTAAGGGGGCCGAGAGCCCGGCGATGGATTGCCGCCAGGCTTCCCGCAAGGTGGATGTATATTTGGTGTACCCCTGGCGTTTGGCGTAAAAAAGGATTCGGTCAATCAGCCAGTCTTCATTGTCGGCAATCATGGCATGAAGCGTCGCGGCATCTTTGTGGGAATGATTCGCCATGTCTCTGTTTCTCTATTTAAAGGCCCGGTGGCACGCCGTCATGGCTGATCGAATGTCTCGTACCTCGTGCTGAAAATCGGCCAGCCGGGCATCGTCCACAGCCCGCTTCATATTCTGCACGTGGTCCCGATAAACCGCCATCTCTTCGGGCCACTGCTCATGGGACAGGCTTTCGAAATCGGCGGAGTCGCTCAGATACTGCCCGACGATCAGGTTGTCCGGCAGGGTATCCTGGCCGGCGGCTCGGGTCAGGGCCTTGAATGATCGGCCCAACCGTTTTTTGACCGCCTTGAACCGGTCTTCCCAGTCTTTCACGGCCGCTTTTTGCGGTGGCGCATAATCCTCCACCGTCGACCACTTGAACTTGAGGCGGGTCTGCAGGCGTCCCTTCTTTTCGACGATCTTGATCTTGGCCGACACCGCTTCCGGGACCGGCCAGGAGCCGCTTGCGGTTTTAAACTTCCCGTTGCGCAGCTGGCGGGCCATGGCCTCCAGCTGGTCGGCCAGTTCCGCCGGGCTCATTTGCTTTTCCGTTTTATGTTCCATGGGCGTACGCTCCTTCGGCCGGATGGCCGGTCGACGCGTAATGGATGCCCGGAATCGGGCTGCTGACGATCAGAATAGATCAAATCCGGTCTGGTGTAAAGGCAGCGGCGACCGCTGCGGCAGCAACCGGTCAGGTCTTGATGGTGGTGGAAAACGGCCCCCCCCAGTCGGGTTTTCAGCCGGCCGGCGTGCTTTCAGCACCGGCTTTGAGCGCCCGGAGAGACGACTGCCGCCGATGGTTTTTCCCCTTCAGGCGATTTTCCAGAATGGCTTCGACATCGTGTGCGGAACAATATAGCCCATCGCGGCCGCATGTACCGAGACGGGCCTTGGAAAGGGCGAACCCGAGCATGATCAGATTCACGGATCGGGGGTCGTCGATTTCCCGGGCAACTCGGTCTGCATCCAGATAACATCGCGCCGCGGTCGCTTCGGTCACCATTGGCGCAGGTCCGTTGATCACCGCCCATCCCCCCGGCTTGAGATAGCCGCCGTGTTGGTCCAGGCTCTCTGCCTTGAGGGCGATCATGCCGTCGGCGTTTCCCGGGCTGATCAGCGGGCTGGCGAAGTCACCGATCTTGAGATGGGAGATCACCGTGCCGCCCCGTTGGGCCATGCCGTGGGTTTCGGAGGTGAAAACGGGCAGGCCTTTTTGGATGGCCGCTTCGGCCAGCAGCCGGGTGATGAACAACACGCCCTGTCCGCCGACGCCGCTGATTACGATCTGGTATGTTGGTGCTGCTTTCATGACTTTTCTCTTCATTCGGTTTTGGCGCGAAGACTGATGGTTTAAGCAGTCCTGTCCTTTTTTTGCCTGATCCCCAAACCCTAAACCGACCGACAGGGACCCGATACTCAGGCCCTTTGGATCGCCCCCTTGGGGCAGATGTCCAGACACACGCCGCACCCGTTGCATGCCAGGGCGTCCACGGCGGAGCGCTGGCCATCGTCCACGGCCACCAGTGCCGGGCATTCGAAATGCTGATGGCAGAAGCCGCAACCGTCGCAGTCCCCGGTTACCGTGACCTCGATCGGGTCGGCCGCCTTTCCCTGGCGTGCCAGGTCGATGATGCAGGGGTGGCGGGCGATGACCACCGCCGGCCCGTCGCTGCGGCTGAAGGCCACCGCCGCTTTGACCATGGCAATGAACCCGTTGGTATCATAGGGATCGCCGACTTCAAGAAATTTTACCCCACAGCCGTTGACCAGGGTTTCCATATCCACTTTGACCAGGGCTTCCCCTGTGGCGCTCTTGCCCGTTGCGGGGGTGGGTTGGCTGCCGGTCATGGCCGTGGTGCGGTTGTCCAGGATCACCAGCACCATGCCGACATTCTGGTTCACCGCGTCGACGAGGGCGGGCACACCGGCATGGAAAAAGGTGGAATCGCCGATGGTGGCCACGATATCGGGCCGCTTCTCCTGGTATTTGTAGGCATGGTAGAATCCGGCGGCCTGGCTGATGGCTGCGCCCATGCACAGCACCGTATCCACCGCCTTGAGATTGAGCCCCAGAGTATAGCAGCCGATGTCGCTGGTGTAGATGCCGCGCGGCGCCGCTTTCTTGATGGCAAAGAAGCTGGCCCGGTGGGGGCAGCCGGCACACAGGGTCGGTCGCCGGCCGGGCGCCTGGACCAGTGAGGGAATATTGGTTTTTACGCCGGCGAACGCGGCCAGCAGGGCGGTGATCGTTTCGGGCAGGAGTTCGCCCACCCGTGGAACCGCCCCGTTCAATTTGCCTTTGATGCGGCTGCGGTCGGCCAGCTGCATCTCGATGATTGCCGTGGTCTCCTCTAAAATCAGCACTTCGTCATAGGCCTCCTGCAGATGCCGGATGAAGGCCGTGTGCAGCGGAAATGGCTGGCGCACCTGATAAAACGGCAGGTCACCCCACAATTGAAGCGATTTGATGGCCTCTGCCGTGTAAGCGGCGGCCACGCCACAGGCGACCACGGCCCGCTGACCGCTGGCCGCCGGGTTGTGCCGAACGGGCTCGGTGGCCTCGTGGCCGGCGATCCGGGCCAGCTTCTCTTCCAACTCCAGGTGGAGCCGATAGCGGAATTTGGGTGTCGCCGCCCAACGCGTGGGATCTTTCTTGAAATCCGGTTTCACCTGCAATTGGCGGATGGTGCCGGGACGCACATCCTGGCGCGAGTGGCACACACGGGTGGTGGGCCGCAGCATCACCGGGGTGTTAAAGGTTTCGGAGAGGCCATAGGCCATGGTGACCATCTCCTTGGCCTGGCGTGGTGAATCCGGGTCCAGCACGGGAATTTTGGCCATCATGGCCATCATGCGGCTGTCCTGTTCGGTCTGGGACGAATGCGGGCCGGGGTCGTCGGCACTGATGATCACGAAACCGCCGGCCGTTCCCATGTAGGCCGCACTCATCAACGGATCCGACGCCACGTTCAGCCCGACCTGTTTCATGCTGACGGCCGTTCGCAGTCCGGCCTGGCAGCCGGCGTAGGCGATCTCGAAGGCCACCTTTTCGTTCACCGCCCATTGGATGTGCATGTTCAAGTCCAGCGATTTGCTGATCTCGGCCACCGAGGAGAGGATCTCCGAGGAGGGGGTACCCGGATAAGCGGTCGCCATGCCGCACCCGTTTTCAATCAGTCCGCGGGCAATGGCTTCATTACCCATCATGAGTACTTTTTTAACTGCCTGTTTCATACTTTCCTCACATCGATAATGAATTCCGTTGCCGCATGTCGGGGTGGATCATTTGGAAAGATACCATGCTGCTATTACACGTTAATGGATCAATTGTCGAGGGTGGTTGATGGGTGCCATCAGGTGATATGGCTTCGATTTTGCGGAGATCGTGTTGTCTTGCCGACGGATCGCTGATGTGCAGCCTCTGCCAAACCACATTGAGCCGCATTTCCCTACTTGACCTGTGCCCGCGGGTGACGTAGTCTGGGTCACTTTTAACTCAAGATCGTTTCTATGCGGAGGAACAGTGTCCGGTTTTCAGGACCTGCTGCAATTTGTATTTGCCGGTGTGACGAACGGTGCCATTTACGCGCTGATCGCCCTGGGGTTTTGCGTGGTCCACAACACCATCGGC
Source organism: Desulfosarcina sp. (assembly GCF_055467485.1). NCBI lineage: Bacteria > Pseudomonadati > Thermodesulfobacteriota > Desulfobacteria > Desulfobacterales > Desulfosarcinaceae > Desulfosarcina > Desulfosarcina sp. The sequence continues at coordinate 8,027 of NZ_JBUOIV010000028.1, forward strand.
ATCGTCAATTTTGCCCAGGTGGATTTTGTCTCTTTGGGCGGCATGTTCCTGTTCACCGGCCTGTTCTGGAGCGGTCTGCCCATGGCGGTTGCCCTGCCCGGTGCCGTGGCCGGCGTCACCCTGGTGGGCATCCTTGTCGAACGCCTGGGCGTCCGGCCATCGCGTTCCAAGAATCACCTGGTACTGATTTTTCTCACCATCGGCATCTCGATCATCCTGCGCGGCGTCATGAAGCTGGTATGGGGAAAAAACCGCATGGCCGTCCCGCCGCTGGCCGGCGAGGAACCCCTGCGCATTGCCGGCGCCGCCATTTTGCCGCAGGCTGTGGCTATTTTGATCATTACCGCCCTGGCCATCGGCCTGCTGGTGTTTTTCTTTCGCGGTACCCGGCTGGGCCTGTGCATGCGCGCCGTGGCCTCCAACCAGACGGCGGCAATGGTGGTGGGCATTCCCGTGGGGCGGGTCAAGGCGGCCAGCTTTGCCTTGGCCGGCGGATTGGGCGGACTGGCCGGTGTGCTGGTGACTCCCATCACTACCCTGAGCTATGACGTGGGCGTTCTGCTGGGGCTCAAGGGCTTTGCCGCCGCCATTTTGGGCGGTTTCGGCTCATTTCCCGGCGCCGTGCTGGGGGGGGTGCTGCTGGGGCTGCTGGAATCCCTGTCGGCCGGATACTGGAGCAGCGCATACAAGGATGTAGCGGCATTCGTGGTGTTGCTGTTGGTTCTTTTTGTGCGACCAAAAGGACTCTTGGGGAGATGATGGGAAAGTGAAAAGAAAGAATTCAGCTTACAGAAACCGGAAGGAAGAGGATGTCGCTGCGCTTCGCTCTTTTGGATTCTGACTCCTGGCTTCTGCCTTCTCTAAGTGATTGTATGCTGATATTGATCAACGCTCTGTTGAACCGCCATGCTAACGATTAGAGACAACATTTTATACTTTATCTATCTGCACCGTACCGGCCTGACCGTTCTGGCCCTGTCCGTGCTGCTGCTGGTCTGGCCGATGATCGAAAGCAATCCTTACCACCTCGGCCTGTCCAACCTGATCGGCATCTACACCATGGTCGTGCTGGGGCTGAACCTGTTCATCGGCTATGCTGGTCAGATCAGCCTGGGCCATGCGGCCTTTTTCGCCATCGGTGCTTACGGGTCGGCCATTGGCACCACCACGTTGGGCGGCCCGGCCTGGCCGGTGATGATCGCCGTGTCCCTGATCGCCGCCGTCATCGCCCTGGCCGTGGGCGTGCCGGCGCTCAAGCTCAGCGGGCATTATCTGGCCATGGCCACCCTGGGATTCAATATCGTGGTCTACACCATCCTGGTCCAGTGGGATGCGGTCACCGGCGGGCCCAGCGGTTTCGCCGGAGTACCGTCCCTGGCCATCGGAACCGTGGTGTTCGACAACGAAATCCACTTTCATTACCTGGTGTGGACCTTTACCATACTGGCTCTGCTGCTGTGCCTCAACCTGGTACGCAGCGGCGTGGGCCGCGGCCTGGCCGCCCTGGCCGAGGATGAAATCGCAGCGTCGGCTTTAGGGGTGGACATCCGCAGCTCAAAAGTTAAGGTGTTCGTTCTCTCGGCGGTGCTGGCTTCCGTGGCCGGCAGCCTGTTCGCCCATTGCTACGCCTTCGTCAGCCCGGACTCGTTCGACATCTTCGTTTCAGTGGATTTCGTGATCATGGTGGTTGTGGGGGGGATGGGCTCCATCTGGGGAACCTTGTTCGGAACGGCGTTTATTACCCTGCTGCCCGAATGGATCGAGGCCTTGGAGACATACAAGGACATCCTCCACGGCCTGATTTTGGTAACCATTCTACTTTTTCTGCCTCAAGGGCTGGTCACGGGGATTGTGGATACGGTGAGAACGCACATTGCATTGAGAAGAGATGTTAGCGCTTAAAAAGGTGAGTAAATGGTTCGGCGGCCTGCCGGCCCTGCAAGATGTCTCCTTCGATATCCCCAGGGGGCGGATCACGGCGCTGATCGGCCCCAATGGCGCCGGGAAGTCCACCCTGATCAACTGTGTCAGTGGGGTGGACCGGGCCGGGGCCGGCGAAATCCTGCTGGAAGATCAGGCCATCCAAACACGGCCGGCCCACAACATCGCCGCCCTGGGCGTGGCGCGTACCTTCCAGAACCTCAAACTGTTTGCCCGGTTGAGCGTGCTGGACAATGTCCTGACAGGGCTGACGGTGAGGGCCGAGCGATCCTTCGCCCTTTCCATGCTGCGGCTGCCGGCTTTGCGCAACCAGGAGCGGCAGCTGCGCCTCAAGGCCCTGGAGGCCCTGGACGACTTCGGCCTGGCGGAAAGGGCTCATTGGCCGGCCGCAGCCCTCTCCTACGGGGAGAGGAAGCGGGTGGAGATGGCCCGGGCGTTCGTGGGCGATCCCCGGCTGGTGCTGTTGGACGAACCGGTGGCCGGGCTGAACACGGACGAAACGGCACAGATTGCGCGCCACATTCGACGGCAGCGCAACGCCGGCTACACGATGCTGCTGGTGGAGCACGACATGGAACTGGTAATGGACGTGGCCGACCAGGTGGTGGTCCTGGACAGCGGTCGCTGCATTGCTTGTGGAAAGCCGGAGGAGGTCCGCAGCAACCCCTTGGTTCTGGAGGCCTACCTGGGTCGCATGGAGGCCACGGCCTGATATGAGCGGATCCCCTTTGCTGGCCATCGAGCAGTTGACCGCCCATTACGGGGCCGCCCAGGCCCTGTTCGGTGTGGATTTGAGCATCGATCCGGGGGAGACCGTTGCCCTCGTGGGTGCCAACGGCGCCGGTAAATCGACCCTGTTGAAGTGCATCATGGGCCTCATCAAACCCTCGGCAGGGGAGGTGTGCCTGGCGGGTCGCCCTGTTACCGGCAACTCGCCGGTGCAGATGGTTCGCCAGGGCCTGGCGCTGACGCCTGAGGGGCGTGAGGTTTTCCCGCAGCTGACCGTGGCGGAAAACCTGCAGCTGGGTGCGGTTGCATTGAAGACCGGACGAAAGGAAGTCGCCCGGCGCATGCGGGCGGTATACGATCGCTTCGGCCGTTTGGCCGAGCGGCGCGACCAGGCGGCAGGGACCCTGTCCGGCGGCGAGCAGCAGATGCTGGCCATGGGCCGTGCGTTGATGGCCCGGCCCCGCCTGCTGCTGCTTGATGAACCCAGCCTGGGGCTGGCGCCCTTGATCACCGATGAGATATTTGCCATTGTTCACCAATTGGCCCGCTCCGGTGTGACCATCCTGCTGGTGGAACAAAACGCGGCCCGCGCGCTCTCGGCCTCCCACAAGGCCTTTTTGATGGCCGGCGGCCGCATCGTCCAGCAGGGAAGCAGTCAGGATCTGCTCGTCGACCCACGGCTGCGCGCCGCTTTTCTGGGTGCCGCCAGCCAAGAGAAACCCGCGGCCAGCCGGCTGGGTGCCGCCGGTCTGACCAACATCCGTTTGGAGAAACCCGACATGCATCACCACACATTCATGCCCGATTTTAGCGATGAACAGGACTTGGCCGCCCACCAGCTCAAGGGGTTGCAGTGGACCGTGCGCCATGCCTATGAAGGTTCCAGCTTTTACCGCCAGCGTCTGGAATCGGCCGGCGTCGATCCCGCGTCCATCCGGAGCCTGGACGATCTCAGGCGGATGCCCTTCACCACCGCCGACGATTTGCGCGAGTTCTATCCGTTTCCCCTGCGTGCGGTTCCCTTTGAGCAGATCGTGCGCATCCACGCCAGTTCAGGCACCACAGGCAAGCGTAAAATCATCGGCTACACCCAGAAAGACCTGGACGACTGGATTCACTTCTTTGCACGCTGCTACGAAATGGCCGGCGTCACCCCCCTGGACCGTGTCCAGATCGCCGTGGGCTATGGTATCTGGACGGCCGGTATGGGCTTCCAGCTGGGGTGCGAGAAGGTCGGCGCCATGGCCGTCCCGGTGGGGCCCGGCAACGTCGACATGCACCTGCAGTTCATGCAGGATGTCCGCTCGACGGTTTTCTGCAGCACCGCCTCCATGGCCCTGCTCATGGCTGAAGAGATCCATCGCCGCGGCATCGCCGATCGAATAAATATCCGCAAGATCATCTACGGCTCCGAGCGCAGCTCACGGTCCATGCGCCGCAAAATCTCCGAACTTTTCGGCGGTGCCGAGCTCTTCGACATCACCGGCCTCACCGAGCTTTACGGCCCCGGCACCGGCATCGAGTGCGCCGATCATGACTGCATCCACTACTGGGGCGACTATTACATCTTGGAAATCATCGACCCGGAAACCCTTCAGCCCCTGCCGGACGGTGAGTGGGGCGAAATGGTGGTCACCACCTTGAGCAAGGAAGCGGCGCCGCTGATCCGCTACCGCACCCGGGACATCACGCGCATCATTTCCGGCAGATGCACCTGCGGGTCGGTTATGCCCCGTCACTCGCGCATCAAGGGCCGCAGCGACGACACCATCAAATTCCGGGGCGTCAACATCTACCCCTCGACCATCGATACCATTCTCTCGGCGATTCCCGGGCTGGGCTCCGAATACCAGATCGTCCTGACCCGCGACGGGGCAACCGGCAAGGACTACATGAAGCTGGTCATCGAAAGGGGGCAGGCCGTGGATGCCGGCAGGACGGCGGAATTGGTTCACGAAACCGTCTACCAGATCAAAAGGCAGCTGATGGTATCCGTCGACGTCGAGCTGGCGGACTATTGCCAGCTGCCCCGCACCGAGCGCAAGAGCCAGCGGGTGTTTGATACAAGAATCACGGACGAAATCGTCTGATGTATGTTCCTAAATGGCATCTTGTGGTCCAGATCGGCGTTCTCACATGTTTCAGATCCTCGACGTAGCGCTGCTACGCCTCCGGTCTGAAACATGCTGCGGCCTTGATCTGAACCGCAACCTACCCTTTATGAACACACATCGGTTCAGCTTGAATCAAAACTATCAATATAGAGGAACGGACCTATTTCAAGGAAGAGGATTGTCGGCAAACAACGCCACAAAAACTGAATCACAGAGAAGGAGGAGAAGATGAAACGGATAAATCGATTGGCGGCCGTGGTCGTCGCGACCATGCTGGTGGTTGCCGGTAGCAGCGCTGCAGCCCAAGAACCTATCAAAATCGGGGCATTTTTCGACCTGTCCGGTCCGGCGGCTTTCATCGGTACGCCCACCAAGCTGGTGGCCGACATGGTGGTGGACAAGATCAACAAGGAGGGCGGCGTCAACGGCCAGCCCATCGAGCTGATCGTCGGCGACACCGAGGGGGATCCGGCCAAGGCCGTCAACATTGCCAAGAAGTTCATCTACAAGGACAAGGTGGCCGCCATTATCGGGCCCACACGAACCGGTACCGGCATGGCGGTCAAGAAGATCATCCATGAGGGCAAGATTCCGGCTTTCATGACCGTAGGCGGCGACCCGGTGATCATGGGGGGAGAGAAGCTGGGCCCCTTCGACTGGGTGTTCAAGTCGCCCCAGCGGTCCTCGGTGGCCGTCAAGCGACTCTACATGTACCTCAAAGAAAAGGGGCTTACCAAGATCGCCCTGCTGACCGCCTCCGACGGGTTCGGCAAGGACGGCGTGCGCTGGCTGACCAAGCTGGCCCCCGATTTCGGCATCGAGGTGGTGGCCCAAGAGGCCTTCGGCCCCAAAGACACCGACATGACCGCCCAGTTGACCAATGCCAAGAACGCCGGGCCCCAGGCCCTGGTGGTCTGGACCATCGGCCCGGCCGGATCCATCGTTTCGAAGAACAAATCCCAGCTGGGCATCGACCTGCCCCTGTTCCAGTGCCACGGCCTGCCCGATCCCAAGTACATCGAACTGGCCGGCAAGGCCTCAGAGGGTGACCGCATGCCGGCCACGAAATTGATGGTGGTGGATGCGCTGCCCGACAGCGATCCCCAGAAGCCGGTCATCAATGAATTCATCCGGCTCTACACGGATGGTTACGGTTACGACAAGCAGTTTCCGATCAATACGCATTCCGGTTATGCCTGGGATGCCATCATGATTGTCGCCAACGCCATGAAAAAGGCCGGCACCCAGGCCGGCGACCTGCGCGCAGCCATCGAACAGACCAACGGCTATGTGGGCGTCTCCGGCGTCTACAACCTCACCCCGGAGGATCACAATGGCCTGGATGTGGACTCCATGGTGATCGTGCAGGTCAAGGGCGGCAAATTCGTCATGGCGGATTAGTGCCCGGCCGGAACCGGTTTTTTCGCACCCTGCCAATAGTCGGTGCCGAGTTTCAACGCCCATAGCTGATAGCGGATGCCTGGGGGTTGACGCTCGGCACCATCAAGGCCTTGAACCGCGATCCCGTTATCGTAACACCGTCCATATGACGTTTTAACGACCGTTCACCCAATTTTGGTTAAAGTGAGTTTTCATGTCTGAAGAAAAAAGACGCTCCGATCGCATATTCTCCGATATGCCTGCGGAAATTACCGTGGCCGATACCCGCTATACCGTTCAGCAGATCCTCAATCTCAGCGTGGGCGGCTGCCTGTTGGAGGTCGAGGACAGTTTGCCGGTAGGGGCTGAATGCACAGTAACCATCCTGATTGACGGAACCCCGCAGGGCTTGCACGTTGATGCGGATGGCGAGATCGTTCGCAGCGATGCAGAAACCGTCGGCATCAAGTTTACACAAATGGGTCCGGACAGCCGCTTTCATCTGCAGAACATCGTCAGGTACAGCCTGCCGATTCTGAAATGTAATCCTGCTGGCCGGTCCCGCCCCTGAAGGCTTTTTCCCGTTTGGATCTCTCCGGGCGGGACGCCTGCCCAACCGGTCAGGCTGCCCCGCCAATGGGATCCGCCTCCCTTCTCCGCGGCTCGTAGAATCAACCGACGCGGTTGCGATCCGTCAGGCGGGTCGAGTCTCTTTTTTCAGGTGCAGCTCAAACCGTTCCACCAGCAGGGAGCAGGCCAGGCAGATGACGAAGTAGATCGCCAGGATCGTAATCCATACCTCGAAGGTGAGAAAGGTGGCGGCCATGAGTTCCATGCCCTGGAAGGTCAGTTCCTGGATGGAGATCACCGAGACGATGGCCGAATCCTTGATCGTGGAGATGAACTGGCCGGCCAGGGGCGGCATCACCCGGCGCAGGGCCTGGGGGAAAATGATATGGCGCAACTGCTGGGTGCGGGTGAAGCCCAGTCCGGACGATGCCTCCCACTGGCCCTTGTCGATGGATTGGATGCCGGCCCGGATGATTTCGGTGATGTATGCCCCTTCGTAAACCGCCAGGGCCACGGTGCCGGAGATGAAAATGGGCACCCGGGCGGGCTCGGCAACGAGCAGCCGTAAGATGCCGGACAGCGGGCCGGTGTCCAGGAATGTCGCCCGGCTGATGCCGATGGCGGGCAGGAGGCGGTCCCCGATAAAATAGTAGAAGATAAAGATCCACACCAGCACCGGGATGTTGCGGATCAGCTCCACGTACCCGCTTCCGATCATGCGGCGGTAGCGGCTGCAACTGGTCCTGAACAGCCCCATGACGGTGCCGATGATCAGGGCCAGTATCGTGGCCCAGACGCTCAGGCGCAGGGTAACCAGCACCCCCTGGAGGATCAGGCCGGGCACCCAGCGGCCGCTGGGTGCATCCAGGCGCAGCAGGTATTGGGGAACGGCCTGCCAATTCCATCTGTACTGGACCTGCACGGTGGCCTGGTAGAGCAGCCACACCCCTGCGGCCCCGACCCCGGCCAGCAGGATCAGGTCCGTGGCGGTGATTCTGATTTTCTTAACGATCACTGAATCTGAGATTCCCAGTCTTTGGTTTCAAACCAGTAGGTTTTGCGTTCTTTCAGCCAGCCCTCGGCATTTACGTAGCCTATCCAGTTATTGAAATAGTTCAAGGTGTCCACATCACCCTTCCGCACGGCAAACCCGATGGGTTCCCGGGTAAACGTGCCGTCAATGGGCAGAAAGAGCTTGTCCGGGTACTTGATGGCCTGGAAGGCGGGTGTGGGGGCCGAACCGACCACGGCATGTACGCGTCCGTTGATCACTTCCTGGTAAGCCTGGGCCTCGTCGTCGAACATGCGGATTTCCGCGTTGGGCAGGTATTTTTTGGTGGCGGTGACCGCGGTGGAGCCCAGGCGGGCCGCAATAACGATACCGGGTTTGTTGAATGCCTCGATGCCCGTCATGCCGGCGGCCATCTTCTTGCTGGCAACCATGGACATGCCCGTAAAATCATAGGGGTCGGTGAAATTGACTTTCAGGTTGCGGCTGGGCAGAATGCCCATGCCGCCGATAATGACGTCGAATTTACCGGTGAGCAGCGCCGGGATGATACCGGACCATTTGGTGGGAACGAATTCGACCTTGACGCCCATGTCTTCGGCGAGGCGGGTGGCCACGTCGATTTCGAAACCGATCAGTTTGCCGGTTTTGTCTTTCATGGCCCAGGGCACGAAAGTGGACATGCCCACCCGCAGCGCCCCGCGCTGGATGACCTGCTCCACGACACTGTCCTGGCTGTCGGCGGCCATCGCGCCAGGTATGCCGGTCAGGGCGACAACCAGGATGGCCAGTATGATCATACGGGTCATACGTGTCACGATTCTCATGAATAGTCTCCTTTCTTTGATTAAAATGATATTCAGGGTCACACCGAACCCTCTCAACCTGCCAGGGCCAGCCGTTTTTCCATGGCCTGGGTGGCCAGCGACAAGGACAGGGTCAACATCAAGTAGATGGCCGCGATGGTAAACCACAGCTCAAAGACCAGGTACGTCTCGGCAATGATCTCCTGGCCCTTCATGGTCAGGTCGTAAATGGCGATGGTGCTCACCAGGGCCGAGTCTTTGATCAAGGAGACGGCCTGGCTCACCAGCGGCGGGGTCATGTGCCGAAGGGCCTGGGGCAGTACCACATGCCGGTAAGTGCGGTACCGGCCCAGTCCAATGCTTTTGGACGCTTCCCATTGGCCTTGGGGAACGGCCAGGATGCCGGCGCGGATAATTTCCGAGGCATATGCGCCTTCGAACAGGCTCAATGCCAGGACCGCCGATGCAAAACGGCTCAGATCCACCATGGGTGAAAAAACGAAGTAGATGAAAAACAGCTGCACCAGCAAGGGGGTATTGCGGATCAGCTCCAGGTAGCCCCTGGCGATGGCTCGTGCGGCAAAAGACCCGGATAGACGGCAGACCGCCGTAATCAGGCCCAGCAGGCTGGAGAGCACCAGCGAGACGGCCGACACCCTGAGCGTCACCACTAACCCCTCGAGCAGGGGGCCGGCCAGAAAATGGCCTTCCGCGAAGCTATACAGATACCGGGGTACCCGGTACCACTGCCAGTTGTACCCCAGCCCCGCACCACCTGCATAGACGAACCAGAGCAGCAGGCCGGCGGTGGCCAGCACCCGAAACCAGTCGAAGGCGAGTCTCTTCCAACTCGGTCGGGAACTGCCGTCCGGAATAAGGTAATTACAAGCGTCCATGGAAGAATGAAAAACTCAATGCATCGAACGGGTGATGTCTGGTGGCAGTCAACGACTGCCTTTCGGCTTTTGTCTCTTCTCACCAGCCCATACCTGGCAGTGTGAGCTGGTTTGAAATAATTTGCCCAATAACATGTGCCATTTTGCGCAAAATGCAAGTTTTTGTGGCTGACGGGTTATGATTAAATGCCAATAACGTAATACCTGTCAGTGTCTTGAAGAATCTGTTTCATGTATTATTTTTTATTGGGACAATAGTGTATCGTTTTAAGGCGTGCGAACATCAAAGCTGTCAATGACGCCAGGCGTTTTCCAACGATGCCACGTTCAGCACAGTGCTGGATGGTCATTAACTATGCGATAATCTAAAATATTTTTATTTAGCTACGATCAATTCAGCCTGTGGGCGGTTTTGGCATGTTTTTGGCTCTATTCTAGCCGAACAGATTCAGAATAACAACCGTTAATCCAACCGGCCGGACGCCGGAGCAATAAACCTTCAGGAGTGCCGACATGATGAATCTTGAGGAAATCAAACGTAACCCGGAATTGGTTAATTCCATCGACTGGGAAATGACCCCGGAGGAGGCCGTTCGCCTTTATCTGGAATGGGGCAACAACTGGGCCCGTGGAAATTACGTGATCCGTTCGAAGGATGATGTATCCCACTATTTCGTGGTCAATACCTGGAAAGATGAACCGGTGATCTACTTTATCCGCAGGAATAGTGACGAAGCGGTGGAACTGGCAAAGATAAAGATGCCCGGAGACCTTAAAAAACGTTACCTGCATTCCCAGGGCAGGCATAAAGGCGTATGGGCGATTGAGGGTGAGGTCAAGTCCTGGCTCAAGCAAAAGCTCGATGTGCATTGACAAGGGGTGTTGAAGACGTAAGGAGTTCAGGAAGGACGACTCATCATTGACCGTAGGCGGGATTTCTGTGGGATCTAAACGACCCCATTGCGCCGAACTTAGTTCTGGCTAGCCAAACGCAAGCGTTTCCCATCATTCTGCTTGGCCGTTGGCAACCGGTGCAGGCTTCTGAGACCGGTGTTCTTTTATGGGCACCGGTCTTTTTGCATGGTTGCATCTGCATATACTGCCCGCTGGCCCGGAAAACATCGACCATGAATCCAGAGGCCTCGATTGGGCGGACGATCTTTTTCAGGTCGCTTTGGATGTCAATCGAAGGCGCTGCCCGGTTTGAGTCCCAACGGTTTGAGAATTTTCGCCAGCGGACAGAATCCGGTGAAGCTGGACTGCAGCAGGTTGGCACCGACAAAAGCGGTGAACCACAGCCAGTAGATGCTGTGAACCTGAGACAGAAGCAGGGAAATCAGGATCATGGATCCGGCAAAGGCGAGAATCATTCGGTCAATGTTCATTTAACACCTCCTGAAGCGGGTTTGATAATTGGTCGTTATGGGCTATAGAGTGCTGTTGGCACTGAATTGTTACAATTTATTTAAAGACCACTGTTCAGCGGAGTCAGTCGGATCCGGTACCAAAAAAACCAATGGCATGTTAGTTGCTTTTTTAGTATGTTCGTGCGCATCCACAGATTTAATTGCGAACCGGCTTTTCCGCAAGCAAAAGATAGTAACCGTATATTTAGTTCCGTTCCATCGATTATCATTTTCTGAATCAGGGGGGGTAACATGAATTTCAATTCCTTCGAAGAGATCCTCGATTTCGCCATTGAAAGGGAAATACAGGCGGTCAGTTTTTACCAGAAACTGGTCGACAGGGAAACCTTTCCGGCATCCAAACAGACCCTGGCCGAGTTCGTCGAGGAGGAGAGAAAGCACCAAATCCTTTTAGAGGAGTTCAAGAAGGGCAATCGGTCCGTGGTGGAGTATGACTACGTGTGGATTCCGGATATCAAACGTAGCGATTACATCGTGGACATGAAGTACGAGCCGGGAATGGATTTTGCCGAAATTCTCCGGCTGGCCATGAAGCGCGAGGAAAAAGCCCTGCGACTATACAACGCACTGGCCACCAAAACCGACGATGCGGACTGCATCAAGCTTTTCAAAATGCTGGCCCAGGAAGAGGCCAAGCATAAACAGACGTTCGAAACCCTTTACGACGATCACATGGCCCAGTTGGGAGATTGATGGCAAGGCGCCTTATCGTAGACTGCTGCCGTGTGCCTTCGGCCATACTGAAATGGATGCCTTCCGGACGGACGGCCCGCGTTTCGGAGGGGTGAGATGCGTGATTATATTTCTCCGTTCAACCCCATGACCCAGGCCCTGCTGGCCACCTTGTTTACCTGGGGAGTAACGTCTTTAGGCGCCGCTATCGTCGTGTTCACCAAACGGGTCAGTCCGCTGCTGATGGACACCTCCCTGGGGTTTGCCGGCGGTGTGATGATTGCCGCCAGCTATTGGTCCCTGCTGGCCCCGGCCATCGAGATGGCCGGGGAGGCCGGCATGATCCCGTGGCTGCCGGCAGCCGTCGGTTTTCTGGGCGGCGCCCTGTTCATGCGACTGGTGGACATGCTGCTGCCTCACCTGCATCTGGGGCTTCCCACCAGCGAAGCCGAGGGGCCGAAGACCTCCTGGCAGCGGTCGACGCTGCTGGTAACGGCTATCACGCTGCACAACATTCCGGAGGGGCTGGCGGTCGGCGTTGCTTTCGGTGCTGCGGCGTCCGGCTTGGGATCGGCTACCGTGGGGGCCGCCGTGGCCCTGGCCATCGGCATCGGCCTGCAGAATTTTCCCGAGGGCATGGCGGTGTCGCTTCCACTGAGACGGGAAGGCATGTCCCGGGGCAAAGCCCTTTGGTATGGGCAGTTATCCGGTATGGTGGAACCGGTGGCCGGCGTGTTGGGGGCGGCGGCGGTCATGTTCTTCTACCCGATCCTTCCCTATGCCCTCTCCTTTGCCGCCGGGGCCATGATTTTCGTGGTGATCGAAGAGGTGATCCCCGAATCCCAGCGGGGCAACAATGGAGACATCGCCAGCATTGGCACCGTGCTGGGCTTCACCACCATGATGATTCTGGATGTGGCCCTGGGGTGAATGACGCATCCATGCCGTATGATTTGTAACCCGCCGGTGGATCGGCGATGACACCTATACAGGAGTGATTATGCTGCCTCAAATCAAAAATATTCTCTATGCCACCGACCTGTCTGAAAATGCACGCTACGCTTACAATTACGCCGCCAGCCTGGGTCAGCAGTACGGGGCGCGAATCACCATTCTGCATGTCATCGAAAGGCTTACCGCGGAAACCTTTCTGCAGATCCATGGATATGTGGGTGAGGAGAAATGGAAAAAGCTTCAGGAGGAAAAGCAGGCCGACTTCATATCGACCATAAAGGGCCGACTGAGCAATTTCTGCGATGAAATCAGTAACGAGGTGGATGCCTGTACCTTTCAGGTGGACAAGATCATCGTCAAGGAGGGCATCGCCGCCGACGAGATCCTTCATCAGGCCGATCTGAATGATGCGGACCTCATCATCATGGGCACCCGGGGCTTCGGCATGTTCAAGGAAGCGCTCATGGGCGGCACGGCCCGTCGGGTCGTGAGAAGAAGCGCCATCCCGGTGATGGTGGTCAGGCTGCCCGAAAAAACATAGCTTCCAGATCCTTGCGGTGTTCCAACAAGAGCGCCATATAGTCGGCTTCCAGGCGGATCATCGGCCGGTCATTCTTGCGCATCCATTCGCTGAGCCAGGCAAAGCGTATGGCCAGCATCAGGTTTGGCAGGGCGTCCCAGCTTTCGTCGGAAAAGATGGTCGATCGTCTCAGCCGGCTGACCAGCCGGTGCACGAAAGGACCGCCCAGGCTCTGCGGATCCTCCATCCCCAGGCATCCCAGCAGGTTGGCCAGATCGTAAATTTCAGGTTTCACGCCACAAAACTCCCAGTCGATGACTGCACGAATGGACCGGGCCCCCCATATGATGTTGATGGGATGCACGTCTCCGTGGCAAAAACCCATGGGAAGCCGTTCGACAACGGGAAACAGGCGTTTTTCCAGGTGCGCCATAAATGGCCGATAGCGGTCGGCAATTTCCGGGGCCCGGCCGGACAGCGTGGTAAACAGATCCAGGGTGTAGGCGGTGATGGAAAACGACGACGGATCCAAAGCCAGTGGGGCTTGCCTGCTGGCGCGGATCAACCGGATAAGAAAATCGGCGGCCGCATCGCCCCGCCAGCCGTCCATGGCATAGGCGGGCCGGTCCAGAACGACGCCGCTCACATAAGGGCTCAACTGCCACAACCCGTGGTTGATCAGATGGACGAATTCGCCGCTGGCATCCGGCAGGTAAGCGGCAACCTGCTGCATGCCCCGGTCGGACAACTGCTGAAGGATTTCGGCTATCCGACGTTTGACACCGTAAACCTTCGAGGGGATCCGCTCCAATACAAACAGCCGTCCATCGCCGCTCTCCACCACGCTTCGCCATGCGGTGCGCTCCGGACTGCCGGCAAGGGAGAGGTCCGCACGCAGGCGCACGAAGGCGATGTCCCATTTTCGGGATATCGCCGATAGCAGGTCTGGTTGGCTGAGCTGAGTTTTCACGACGGTTCGATCGGTCGGACTGGCTGGGGTCGAGGATCAGTCAGGGGGTGTCTGACAGGCTTCGGGGTCTGTCCGGCAGGAGGTCTCACGGCTTTTTTCAGCCAGGCGAACCCGGCGCCGGGCCTGGGCCTGGCGGTTGCGCCGCCGATCTTCATCGGTTTCCAGGATCAGCGGGGGAACCGGCCGGGGGCGGAACCGGTCGTCCAGAGCCACAAAGGTCAGGTATGCCGATGCCGTATGCCGGATTTCGCCGGTTTTCAGGTCTTCGGTCTCCACCCGTACGCCGATTTCCATTGACGTGCTGCCCACCAGGTTCAAGCTGGCCTTGAGGCTGAGCAGGTTGCCGATGAAGGCCGGGTTGTGAAAGTCCAGGCGGTCGATCGAAGCGGTGACCACATTGCAGCGGGTATGCCGCAGGGCCACCACCCCGGCGGCGTCATCGATGTGCTTCATGACCACGCCGCCGTGGACGATGCCTGCCGGGTTGGTGTCCTGAGGAAGCATCATGTGGCACATGGTCACCCGGCTGTATGCCGCTGTTTTGGCTGGGAGCGGAGCCCCGGTCTTCGAACACCCGGTCATTATTTTTTCCAGTAGGGATCGATGATATCTTCGAATACGGCCAAGGCCGCCTCGGAACCGTAGCCCGCGGCGGTGACGATTTGTTTGAAGCCCCCGGTCACGTCTCCGGCAGCGTAGATGCCCGGGATATTCGTGCGGAAGTGGTCTTGCTTGATGAAACCGTCTTGGGTGAGTTCCAGGCCCACCTTTTTGGCCAGATCAACGGCCGGATCGTAGCCGATGGCCATGAATACCCCGTCGGCGGATTGGGGCCCCGTCTGTCCGGTAGCGTTGTTGAACAGGACCACTTCCGAAACCCGATTCTCGCCGCGGATCTCCTTGACCTCGGTGTTGAACAGGATCGGGATCTGGTTGTCGATCAACTGTTTGACCAGAACATCCTGGGCCTTGAGGCGGTCTCGCCGGTGGACCAATGTTACGTCCACCCCCACGTTTTTGAGGTACAGGGCCTCGGTTGCCGCGCTGTTGCCGCCGCCGACCAAGAAGACCCGTTTGCCCTTGAACAATTGCCCGTCACAGGTGGCGCAGTAGCTGACCCCACGGCCGGAGAAACGTTGCTCTCCCGGAACGCCCAGGTGCCGATGGGAGGCGCCGGTGGAAAAAAGCACGGCCTGGGTCTTGAACTTCCTGCGCGATGTCTGGACAAGGTGCGGTTCGCCGGGAATGATGTCCACGACCTCTTCTCCGGGAAAGATCTGCACGTATTCCAGGGCATGGGTGACCATGATGTCCACCAGGGTCTTGCCGCCCACCTCCTTCATGCCGGGATAGTTTTCCACCACCGGGGTCAGGGCCACCTGTCCGCCCAGGACGCCCTTTTCCACCACCACGGATTTCAGGCCGCTGCGGGCCGCGTAGATACCGGCAGTGAGGCCGGCCGGACCGCCGCCGATGATCACCAATTGGCATTCCACCTCTTCAGCATCGCTTTCGGGGATGAAAATGGTCTGCTGCGCCATCTTGTCCAGGGAGGCCATGAACAGCTCTTCGGTCTGGGCGCCCAGGGCGGTGAGTACGTCGTTGGCAAAGGTCTGGGGAACCGAGTGGGCGCCATAACGGTCGGCCAGCTCGGCGTTGGCCTGAATGTCGATGATTTCCAGGGAAACCACTTCCGGCCTCGCCACGGCCGCCTTGAGGGCGTTCAATGCCTGCTGGGGGCAGTAGGGGCACGACGCGCTGACGAAGACCTTTACCTGGCGAGGCTGTTCGATCTTTTTAAGTACGGCCATGGCCGCCTCGCTCAGGTCGGTTTTACCGGTGCCGATGCGCAGCAGGACTTCCAGGAAGATGCGGCCTTCCTCGCCCAATGGTGCACCCAGCCAGCGGACGTTGTAACGTTCCGGGTCGAAGACCAGGGTGGGCGAATGGTCGATGCCCATCTTTCTGGCCTTCTCATGGGTCAGGTCGAATTCCCGCAGTACGATCTTGTCGGTCAATTGTCTGAAAAAACGCAGGGCCTGCCGGGCCGCATCGTTGAAGACGTCGTTTTTCCCCACCTGGGTAAACAGGAAGACCGGTATTTCATGCTTGAGGCCGCTGAGGATTCTGGACAGCTCCATCTGGACCTGGCGCATTTGCGCTTCGTCAATATCGTGTGCCTGATTCATTGCATTATTCTCCTTATCATCCCAATTCGCTTTCAATCGCTAGTCGTGTCGGTTGCCATGCCGGACAGCTATTGTTTTGAAGGCAAGATGGAATCAGTCCTTGAAGACCAGCTTGCCGCCATACCATCCGGCCGTGCTCGCCGCTCCCAGCATAATAAGGTTGATCATGAAAAAGGCAACCCGGGAGGGGTGGGGGGTGGTGACCACTGACGGGTTGACCAGCAGCCAGATGAAAAGAAACCAGGCGGCGACCGTGACGATGATGCCGCAGGCGATCTTGACGATAAAAATGTCGGTGATGGCGCCGTTGAATCGGTTCTGCCAGTCGACCCATCCCAAAAACAGGACCAGCGGCATGGAGAGGGCGACCACACCCAGGTTGTAAGTGGCCGCGGTGGCCATCCCTTTGACGCTGAACAGGGCCGAGAGGACAAGGAAAAGGATGGTGACGGGCAGCAGGCCATTGGGAATATGGACCGAAATGGGGTGCCCGTGGTATTCGGTCAGCAGGTCGAAAATCCGGCGATAGCGTGAATCCCTGAACGGCGACACCGGCTCGGGTCTTGCCGCTGTGGCAGCTGCAGCCGGTGCGGCGCGTCCCGGAGCATCCGCCGCCGGCTGGGTGTCGGGAGCTGCGGGCGGGGCCGGCTTCGGTGCCGGTGCCGACGGTTCGGTGACTTCGATGAACTGGCTTTTTGGGGCTCCGCAGACCGGGCATTTCTCAGGGGGTTCATCGCCGGTGTGAATGTAGCCGCAGATCAAGCATTTCCATTTTTTCATCTTCTTTGTCGAGCCTCGTGAAAGGGTTGCGTAGCTATAGGGGAAATTATCGCTCATCCATGGGTACGAAGGCGCATTCGTCGGGTCCGCAGTAGTCGCCGATATAGTCGGACTCCGGCCGGTACAGGGTGGGTTTGGCCGCGGCTCCGCCGAACTGCTCCTCGATTACATGCGCCGTCCATCCGGCAATGCGTGAGACGGCAAAAATGGGAGAAAACAGATCCACGGCGATGCCCATATAGTAGTACAGTGACGCACTGTAGAAATCGACGTTGACGAAAATATCCCTACCTTTTTTCTTTTTGAAGGCGGCCTTGCCCTTGACCTCCAGGGCCTTGGACAGGTCGTACCAGCGGGTGTCGCCGGCCCGCTTTCCGAGGGTCAGGGACATGGGTTCGAGGATTCGCGCCCGGGGGTCGTCCACCTGATAGACGGCATGGCCAAGTCCCATGATCACGCCGCCGGTGTCGAGGATGTTGGTGACATAATCGTCGACCTTGTCCACCTCGCCGATCTCCAGCAGCATCTGCATCACCCGCGTGTTGGCTCCGCCGTGAAGGGGGCCGGAGAGCGAGCCGACGGCGGCGGCCACCGCCGCGTAAATATGGGCTTTGGTTGAGGCCACTTCCCGAGCGGCAAAGGTGGAGGCATTGAAGGAGTGTTCGGCGTGCAGCACCAGCGCGGTGTCCATGAAGCCGGCCAGTTCGTCATCGGGCACCTCGCCGTTCAGCATGTACATGAAGTTGGCTGCCTGGCTCAGGCGGGGGTCAGGGGCGACGGGGTCCTTGCCGTTACGAATCCGGTCCCAGGCCGCCACGATGGTGGCGAACCTGGCGATCAGGCGAACGGCCATGCGGGTGCTGCTGTCGATGTCTGTATTACGGATGTCCGGGTCATAGGTGGCCATCATGGGGACGGTGGCCTGGAGCACATCCATGGGCAGCGCGTCTTTGGGCATGGCTTTCATGGCGGTGAGAATTGCATCCGGCACGGCGCGCTGCTCGGCGATCTGTTGCCTGAAGCCCGCCAGGGCCTCCTTGTCGGGGAGCCGCTCGAACAGCAGCAGGTAGACCACTTCCTCGAATGAAATTTTCCCGGCCAGGTCCTTGACCCGGTATCCGCGGTAGACCAGTTTTCCTTCGGCACCCTTGACATCGCTGATTTTCGTACTGGCGATGGTTACACCCCTTAATCCTGTATTGAGAACTGGTTTGCACGCTTCCATAGGCCACCTCTTTTATGGTCTGGAGTAAAAGATCAATTGTTGCGTTATGTCAGGCCGGATATCCGACCCAGAAGATTCAAATTGCATGCCAGGCGGCGATGCCGGTCGTTATCTGCGGATCTCGCCCGCGCGCGTTTCCTTTCCCGGTGGGGGCGGCGGGTGCTGAAGGCGTTTCCGCTGGCTGTGGGCATCCGCTCTATATACCGGTATTGTCTCATGATTCGTGTGACACAGGTCTGTATCATAATACAACCGTCTGGAATAAAGAGGATATCGCGTGTTCCGGATCCGGACTAACTGGCCGCTTGCTGCAGACTTTGCTGCCTGGAGCAGTGGGGGCACAGTCCGGTAAATTCCAGATTGTGGCCAATGATCTCATAAACGGTGGTGCCGTAGAGATCATCTTCCAGTTCGTTGAGCGGTGCAATGGGCGCATCGTCAACGCGGCCACAGCCTACGCAGCGGATATGGTAGTGTTTTTTGGGTATGCCGTCGTACCGTTTCATGGCGCCGGAGAGCTCGAGACGTTGGATTTCGCCTAATTCGCAAAGCACATCGAGGTTTCGATATACGGTTCCTAAACTGATCCGGGGCAGTCGTTTGCGGACCCGCTCGTAAATTTCATCGGCGGCGGGATGGTTGTTATTTCTGCGGATCTCTTCCAGGATGACCCGCCGCTGTTGCGTCATCCTCGTTTTTTTATCGATTTCCACGCCCATGATCTCCGGAAAAAGGTCTGATCTTTTCCTAAGATGAAATCGAGCATATGTCAAGGGGAGCCGTCGCCCGTTGCAGCCCGATCACCGCTGGCCACTGGACTTTCCGATTCAGGTCCGGGAAGGATTCACGGCTTGCAGATCCGTGCAATACATGTCAGAATAAGCGTTCAATGCCCAGTCAGACCCGGCCGACGATCGAAAGGTGCCAACGTGCACCGGAATCATGTTTCCATGGTATGAATGTTGCTGACGGTTATGGGCGAACGAATGGGACCGATCGGCGGTCCGGGTGGGTTAAAGACGGATCCGTTTCCTGATCCTGAAACGATGACATCCCGTTTGCCGGCGTGGCCGGACGATTTTTTCGGTTCAACTTGCACCCCGCGTGCCACAACCAAGGTCAACCGATGAATGCCATACACCTGAAAAAGGGGTTTTCGATCCGGATTGCCGGAGCCCCGGAACGGCACCTGCACCGGCTGGACACGCCACAGCATGTGGGCATGGTTCCCGAACAGATCCCTTTTATCAAACCCCGGCTGCTGGTGGAGGAGGGCGATTCGGTCTCTATCGGTACTCCCCTGTTCGAAGACAAGCGCAATCCACGTATTCGTTTTCTTTCGCCCGGCGGTGGCCGGGTGAAGCGCATCACTTTCGGGCCGCGGCGGATCATTCGGCAGATTATGATTGCGCTGGAAAAGGACGAACCGTGTGAAGCCTTTGATGTGCCGACGGTCGAGCAACTGGACGTAATCGAGCGGCAGGCCTTGGTGGACACCCTGCTCGCCGGCGGGATGTGGCCCTTTTTCAAGTCACTGCCATTCATGGATCTGGCTGACCCCGACACCGTTCCACCGTCCATTATCGTGCGGCTGGGAAACGACGAGCCCTTTGGACCGGACCCGGTGGTCTACCTTAAAAACAGGGAAGATCGTTTTGGTCTCGGCATGGCGGTGCTCAACAAGCTTTGCGACCGGGTGGTGGTCAACCTGACCGGTGACGAATCGGTTTTGTCGGCCCTGCCCGACCAGGCCGTGATTCAGCGGTATACCGGGTGCTATCCGGCGGGCAACCCCGGCGTTCAGCTTTACTGCATCCGCACCGGCCCGGAGCAGAACCGGGCGTGGTTCATCGATGGTCAGGATGTGATTCTGATGGGCGACTTTTTGCGCACCGGCCGCTATCCCGTGCAACGCGTCATGACGGTGGGCGGGAGTCTTGCACCCGCCGCCAGACATGTTTCGACGCGGGCCGGTGTACCGTTGCGGCTGCTGTGCAATGGCGGCCCTGCCGGCCAGCCGGCTGCCCGAACCATCGTGGGGGGCGTGTTCACCGGGTTCACCGCCAGCCCCGACGGGTTCATGGGCTTTTACCAGAACGCACTGAATCTTATCGATGACGGCGAGCGCGAAGAGCCCTTCGGTTTCATTCGCCCGGGCGCCAACAAGCCCAGCTACTCCACGGCCTTTCTGTCCGCATTCCGCCGCCGGCCTTTTCCGATGGATTGCGGGCAGCACGGGGAGGTGCGGGCCTGCGTCAACTGCGGCACCTGTGCCACGATCTGCCCGGTGGACATCCTGCCCCAGTTCACCATGAAGTGCCTGGTGGCCGACGAGGTGGAAGAGGCCCTCGCCCACGGCCTGCTCGATTGTGCCGAATGCGGGCTGTGCACCTATGCCTGCCCTTCCAAGATTCAATTGCGCGAGGTGTTTCAAGCCGCCAAGGCCAGGTATTACAAGGAGATTTCCTGACCCCCGGGAGCCTTCGGCGAAGATGACACGTTGCCAGAGAATGGAAAATGATGAAAGCGCTCAAACGTTTATTCAACGCCACCCGGCCTCATTTTGAATCCGGCGGCCGCCTGGAGAAACTACACCCCCTGTTCGATGCCATTGAAACGGTGGCCTTCACCCCTTCCCTGACCACGCGCTCCGACACCCATGTGCGCGACAGCCTGGACCTGAAGCGGTTCATGACCTTCGTTATCATCGCTCTCATGCCGCCCTTCTTCTACGGCATCTATAACACCGGTTCCCAGAGCCTCCTTGCGTCCGGGTCGAATCCGGGTTTCGTTCCAGCGATGGTGCAAGGTGCCTGGGTGGTCCTGCCCATGCTGCTGGTCTCCTATGCCGTGGGGCTGTTTTGGGAAGTCCTGTTTGCTTCGATCCGCAAGCACAATATCAGCGAGGGCTTTCTGGTGACCGGTCTGCTGTTTCCCATGACCCTGCCGCCGACCACACCCCTGTGGCAGGTGGCCGTGGGCATCTCCTTTGGCGTGGTGATCGGCAAGGAGATTTTCGGCGGCACGGGCAGGAACATTCTCAACCCGGCCTTGACGGCCCGGGCGTTCATCTTTTTCGCCTACCCGGCCAACATGTCCGGCGACCGGGTCTGGACCCTGGTTCGGCAAAGCGGCCAGCAGGCAGTGGATGCGGTAACGGCGGCCACCCCGCTGGCCCTTCTGCCCCTGGCGACCGCCGGTGAGTCGGCTTCCCGCATTCTGGGTGAGGCCGGCTATACCTTCCAGCGGCTCCTTATCGGCAACATTCCCGGCAGCATAGGCGAGACGTCGGCCCTCATGTGCCTGCTCGGCGCCGTTTTCCTGGTGCTGACCGGGGTCGGCAATTACCGGATCATGCTCGGCGGCGCGCTCGGCGTGCTGGCCGTGGCTTATCCCGGCTACCTGATCTACCTCTCGTCCGGCGGGCAGGCGGCCACCATGTTCTCCGTGCATCCGACCTGGCATCTGGTCATGGGCAGTTTTGCCTTCGGCATCGTCTACATGGCAACCGATCCGGTATCCGGACCGGGCATGAACCTCTCCCGGTGGATATACGGATTTGCCATCGGTGCACTGACCGTGATGATCCGGGTCTTCAACCCGGCCTACCCGGAAGGGGTGATGCTGGCCATCTTGTTCATGAATCTCTTTGCCCCGCTGATGGACCATTTCGTGATCAAGGCGCGGCTGAGAAAAAGGGTGCCCAATGTCTGATCAACTCAAATCCGTTGCCTTTACCGTTGCGATCGCCCTGGTGTGCAGCCTGCTGCTCACCGGTGCCGCCACCGGCCTCAAGGAACGGAAAATGCGCAATGTGGCCGTCGACCGGCAGAAAAACATTTTGAAGTCCGTGGGGCTCCTCGGTGCCGACCAGCAGGCCAGTGTCGCCCAGATCGAGCGGCTCTATGCAGACACGATCCGCTGCTATGCCATGGACGGCGCCGGCCGCATCGTCGGGGGCGGCCCGGAGGCCCTGCCGGTCTGCTTTTACGTTAAGGAAGACCATCCGGCCGCTTACATCCTCCCGGTGGACTCCCGCGGCCTGTGGGGCAGAATCCGTGGTTACATGGCCATCGAAAAAGACGGCAAGACCGTGGCCGGCTTTTCCGTTTACAGCCACAACGAAACTCCCGGACTGGGCGGTGAGATCGAAAAACCCTGGTTCCAGGAAAACTTCGTGGGCAAGCGGATCGTGGACGAGGCGGGAGAACTTGCCGGCGTGGGTATCGCCAAGGGCAAGGTGACCGACAGCATCACTGCAGACCGGCAGGCCAACTATGTGGACGGGATTTCCGGTGCCACACTTACCGGCAAGTTCCTCACTGGTGGCCTTAAACAGGTTCTTTTGGATTACGAGCCCCTGTCCGAACGGTTCCGTTCCGGTCCGGTCTCTCTGCCGGCGGGCAGCTGACCGGATAACCGGCAAGCCGATAAGCTGTTGAGCCAAAATGGTTTTTCGTCCTTTTTTGCTCAACAGCTCAACAGATCAAATCACAACAGATGAGACCAATAACCGCCAACAAGTGACGCCATTGCCATGAAAATAACCCAGTCACCGACCTTCAGGGCCTTTTCCGAACCGCTGGCCAAGAACAACCCGGTTTTCATCCAGAGTCTGGGTATCTGCTCGGCCCTGGCCGTTACCGTTCAGCTGAACACCGCCATCGTCATGGCCCTGGCCATGACCTTCGTCACGGCTTTCTCCAGCCTGACCATCTCGGCCATGCGCAACGTGATCCCCCGGAATGTGCGCATGATCGTGGAGCTGTCCGTGATCGCGTCGCTGGTGATCTTGGCAGACGAGGTGCTGCGGGCCTATTTTTACGACATCAGCAAACAGCTTTCCGTGTTTGTCGGGCTGATCATCACCAACTGCATCGTCATGGGCAGGGCGGAGACCTACGCCCTTGGCAACCCGCCGGTTCAGTCGTTTATGGACGGGCTGGGCAACGGCGCCGGCTATGGATTGGTACTGGTGACCGTGGCCTTCATCCGGGAGTTGCTGGGCGCCGGCAAACTCTTCGGCTTTTCCGTGGTTCCCCGGGTTTTTTACGAACACGGATACATGAATATGGGGTTCATGCAGTTGGCGCCGGCAGCCTTCATTATCATCGGGTTGCTGGTGTGGCTGCAAAAGAGTCTGATGAAGAAATAATTTGAACGGCCGCATACGGCCGGGGAACGACGAAAATGGAAAACCTGATCGGATTGTTTCTCAATTCGGTATTCGTGGGCAACATCCTGCTCTCTTATTTTTTGGGGATGTGCTCTTTTGTGGCGGTATCCAAGAACATGGACACGGCGATCGGCCTGGGTTTTGCCGTGGTGTTCGTGCTCTCCATCACCGCGCCGGTGAACTGGCTGGTCTTCCAGTACCTGCTGTCACCCGGGGCGCTGCGCTGGGCCGGCCTGGCATCCGTCGATCTGAGTTTCTTGAAATTCATCACCTTCATTGCCGTGATCGCCGCCATCGTGCAGATGGTGGAGATGGTGATCGACCGCTTTTCGCCGACGCTGTACATGGCGCTGGGGGTTTTCCTGCCGCTGATCGCGGTCAACTGCGCGATTTTAGGGGCGTCGCTGTTTATGGTGGAGCGCGAGTACACATTCATCGAAACGGTGGTTTTCGGGTTCGGTTCCGGGGTGGGCTGGCTCATGGCCATCGTCTCCATGGCCGCCATCCGAATCAAGATGCGCTACGCCAACGTACCCGAAGGCCTGGACGGGTTCGGCATCACCATGATCATGACCGGGCTGATGGCCATGGGGTTTATGCTGTTTTCGGGAATCACCCTATGAGGGGTGCGACTTGATCCAAGATTTTCCAACCGGCTCTTAAAGAAGGAGAGACCGTTGATATACCTTGTAGGAAGCACTGTTTTCGTCTCGGTGATTTTAGTGCTTGTGGCACTTCTGCTCTTGGTCGAGGGAAAGGTCGTCCAGAAGGGCAGCAACCGGGTTGTCATCAACGACGACGAGAAAAAAGGCATCGATGCGCCGTCAGGCAGGACACTGCTGTCCGCCCTGTCGGCCAACGGCATTTTTATCCCTTCCGGCTGCGGAGGGGGCGGGGCCTGCGGCATGTGCAAGTGCAAGGTGGAGGAGGGTTCGCGTGGTCCGCTTCCCACCGAACTGGCTCATCTGTCCCGCAAGGAGAGAAAGGACGACATTCGCCTGGCCTGCCAGTTGAAGGTCAAAGAGGATCTGAAGATCCGTATTCCCGATGAAATCCTGTCTGTAAAAAAATATACCGCCACGGTAGTTTCCAACGAGAACGTGGCCACCTTCATCAAGGATCTGATATTGGAAATGGACGATGATGAACAGCTGAAATTCACGGCCGGCGCCTACATACAGATCGATATCCCGGAATACGAGATCCCGTTTGAGCACTTCCGCATCCGGGTGGCCGAGCGGTTCCGGCCCGACTGGGACCGATTCAACCTGTGGGGACTGCGGGGCAGGAATCTGGCACCGGTCTTCAGGGCCTATTCGCTGGCCAATCCGCCCACAGAAGCCACCCGGCTGCGTTTCACCATCCGCATCGCCACGCCACCGCCGGGAGCCAAGAACCTCCCGCCGGGGACCGGCTCCACATTCATCTTCAACCTTCAACCCGGGGACAAGGTGACCCTGAGCGGACCGTTCGGCGAGTTTGCCGTCAAGGAGACCGACAGGGAGATGTGCTTTGTGGGCGGCGGCGCCGGCATGGCACCCCTGCGCAGCCAGATCCTGGACCAGCTGCTGCGGGTGAAAACCGACCGCAGACTGTCATTCTGGTATGGCGCCCGCTCCAAGCTGGAATTGTTCTTCGATGAGGAGTTCAAGGGACTGGCCGACACTCACCCCAATTTTTCCTATCACGTGGCCCTGTCAAACCCCATGCCCGAAGACAAGTGGGAGGGAATGACCGGATTTATCCACCAACGCCTGCATGACACCTATCTGGCCACGCACAAGGATCCCACGGAAATCGAGTATTACATGTGCGGGCCGCCCATGATGGTCCAGGCCGTGGAGGAGATGCTGGACAGCCTGGGGGTGGAGCCGGAGATGATCGCCTACGACAAGTTCTCCTGATTAAAAGACCATTTTTTCGGGAGGCCGGCGTTCGGGCACGTATTCCTGCTCGATCTTTCCCTCATTCCATTCTTTCGACACGTAAAGGTTGCAGTAACAGGAGCCAAATTCGGACACATCAGGCTGCCGGTAGTCGCAGGGGCAGATGATGTCCCGGTCGCTGTCCCGGTTGCCGGAGGCCAGCCTGCACGGACAGACCATGTAGCCGTAGCGCGCCTTGTTCACGAGCAGGGCCTCCACCAGTTCCATGACCCGCTCGTGATCGTTGCTGAAGTAGTAGCCTTTGGGCTCGTGGATCTTCTTCAGTTTTTCGTAAAGTTCACTGGCATCCATCACAGTCCCAGCGCCTCCTTGATTTTGTCTTCCTTGTAGCCGACGATGACATTGTCACCGATGATTACCGTGGGAAATGAACACCTGGGGTTGAATTTCTTCACATCCGCAAGAATGGCCTTGCGTTCATCCCCGTCCAATAGATCGACGTCCACGAATTCGTATTTAACGGTGCATTCATCCAAAAACCGTTTGGTGGATTTGCAGTGGCTGCATGTGCTCAGTGAAAACACCTTCACAGGTTTGTCGGGCATGATCTTATCCTTTCCATGAAAAAAAAGGGGCGCGGGTATGCGTTCTTTCCCGGCCCTGTCAACCGGGGGCACGTCCGAAACGACGGGCAGCGATCTTAAGCCGTTGTATCCCGGACGATCCCCACAAGCGGGGGTGAGCGTCCTTACATTAAAGGTCCGCCGTAAGTCGGTCAAGGAAAATCAATCAGAGCGGGATACAATCCGGTCATCGGTCCAGGCAATAGGCATCGTGAGATGGAATGCCGCTGGCCAGATTCGATCCATGTGGAGGGACAAATAACCGGGGCTCAACTCGGCGCCTTTGCACACGATGGTCAGATCCCTCAATAGGATGAGCGCCAGATCCGGGGCAAATTCACGGCATCAAAGATACGACTACGATTCAGCTGGTTGAATGGCTTTTTTAGGGATTACAGGGATCATTGGCAAAATACCGATAAAACGCGAAACAGTTCTTGACAGGGGGCTCATTTTTATTTAATTGAATTAGTAATCATTCCTAATAAGGATATAACCATGCGAATTGTGCTTCCACGTCCGCTCACGACAACTTGAATTCAACTTCTGAAACATTTCCGGACAACCCATGCCAACAAGGGCGTTTGAAATAACTCCAATCATATAACCCACACGAAATCTTTCCACGAAGGAGGGAACATGGTCGAAAAGAAAATTGGTAAGACAGAAAAAGAATTTGAAATCAAGGACGTTACCACCTGCGAGGCCACTCAACAGATGCTGTTGAAGGCCCGGATTGACGGTGTCGAGACCCACTTTGACCGGGCGGTCAACATGAAGGCCTGCCCCATCGGTGCCGATTCGGCCTGCTGCAAGCACTGCTTCATGGGCCCTTGCCGAATGAACGCCAAGGATCCCTACGGCAAGGTGGGGGTATGCGGAGCTACCATCGACACCATCCAGGCGCGCAACTTCGGTCGCATGGTCGCCACGGGCACCGCGTGCCACAACGACCACGGCATGGCCATGCTGAACATCTTCCGCGATGTGGTCCAGGGCAAGATCAAGGACTACCGCATCAAGGATGTCGGCAAACTCGAATCGATTTCCAAAGAGATCGGCATCGAGACCGAAGGCCGCAGCATCGAGGATATTGCCATGGACCTGTACCATGAGCTGGAAAAAACCTACACCCAGGTGGAGGGAGAAATCCCCTTTGCCAAGCGCGTCCCGCCCAAAACCCTGGAAATGTGGCGCAAGCACGGCATCGTCCCGCGCGGCGCCATGCGCGAGATCATGGAGATGCTCAGCCGCACCCACATCGGTATGGATCAGGATCCCGAGAACCTCATCAAGCAGATCAGCCGAACGGCCCTGGTCGATGGTTGGGGGGGATCCATGGTCGCCACCGAGATCAGCGACATCCTCTTCGGAACCCCGTCGCCGGTCAGCGTTGAAGTCAACATGGGCGTGCTCAAAGAAGACCAGGTCAACATCATCGTACACGGCCATGAACCCAACCTGTTCGAATCCATGCTGGGCTCGGTCAACGCGCCTTCGCTGATTGAGTCCGCCAAGGAAGCCGGTGCAAAGGGCATCAATCTGGTGGGTATGTGCTGCTCCGGTGCGGAAGTGCTTTCGCGACACGGCATTCCCCATGCCGGCAACTTCTCCTCCACCGAGCCGGTTATCGTGACAGGCGCCGTGGATGCCATGGCCGTCGACGTCCAGTGCATCCAGCAGGGCCTGGTCAAGGTGGCCGAGTGCTACGAAACCGAGTTGTTCACCACCAACCCGCGCTGCCACCTGGAGGGCGCCGCCCACATCGAGTTGGATGAGCATAATCCCCAGGCCTGTACGGATGAGATCGTCATCAGGGCCATCAGCCGATTTAAAAACCGCAAGTTTCCCGTCGAAATTCCCAAAAAAGTGGGTGTCGGTGTGCACGGCTTCTCCCACGAGTATATCAACTACATGCTGGGCGGATCCTTCCGGGCATCCTATACGCCGCTCAACGAGAACATCATCAACGGCCGTATCCGCGGCGTGGCCGGTGTGGTGGGCTGCACCAACCCCCGTGTAAAGCAGGATTATGTGCATGTGGAGCTGGTCAAGGAACTGATCAAGAACGACGTGCTGGTGGTACAGACGGGCTGCTCTCAGATCGCGCTGGCCAAAGCCGGTTTGACCTCTCCCGAGGCCGCGGTCCTTGCCGGTGATGGTCTTCGCGAGGTCTGCGAAACCGTGGGCATGCCGCCGGTATTGGGTTTGGGCTCCTGCGTGGACAACACCCGCATTCTCATCGCCTGTTCCGAAATGGTAAAAACCGGAGGGCTCGGCGACAGCATCGCCGATCTGCCGGTGGCCGGCGCCGCTCCTGAGTACATGAGCGAGAAGGCCATTGCCATCGGCCAGTACTTTGTGGCCTCCGGTGTGTATACCGTGTTCGGCGTCACTTTCCCGGTCACCAAGGGCACCAAGTTCGAGAAGCTGCTCTTCGAAGGGCTGGAGGAGATGGGCATGGGCAAGTGGGGCTTTAATCCCGACCCCCATGAGATGGCCAAAATGATGATTGCCCACATCGACAAGAAGCGCAAAGCCCTGGGGATCGACAAGGCCAGGGATCGCGTACTCATGGATATGTCCGATCGCAGAAGCATCGATGCCGCCTGACGGTCACTCTGATCTGAGATAAAAAGAAGGGGCTCGTTGTCGAGCCCCTTCTTTCATTATGAATCAGGGGTGCTTGCAGATTCAACCCAAGACGGCGACTACTCGTCAGTCAACACCTGGGGATGGTCACCCAGAAACCGGTATAAGGTGGCCCGTCCGACGCCCAGGACTTTAGCGGCCCGGGCCTTGTTCCCGCCGGTCTTCGTCAGCGCCGCCTTCACCATGACCGCGTCCAGCTTCCGCAGCGGTCCCCGTTTGGGCTTTTCGAAAATGATGTCCCTCAACTCCAGGGGCAGGTCTTCCGGCCGGATCACTTTGCCCTTACAGCGGACAATGGCGAACTGGACGGCGTTTTGAAGCTCCCGCACATTGCCTGGCCAGGCATAATCCATGAGCATGTTCATGGCTTCCTGAGCGATGCGCACCGGCCGCTGTCCATGAATGATCGGCGCTTTGGACAGGAAGTGTTCCACCAGCAAAGGGATGTCGGCTTTGCGTTCGCGGATGGGAGGGATGTGGATGGGGATGACGTTGAGGCGGTAGAACAGGTCTTCCCGGAAACCACCTTTTTTTACCTCTTTCTTAAGATCCTTGTTGGTGGCGCTGATTACACGAACATCCACCGATACGGTTTTTTCCCCGCCGACTTTCTCAATGGTTCCTTCCTGGAGGAAGCGCAGCAGTTTCACCTGAAGCAACTTGGGCAGTTCGGCAATTTCATCGAGCAGGATGGTGCCTTTGTGGGCCAGTTCGAAACGACCTTTCTTTTCGCGGATGGCGCCGGAAAAGGCTCCTTTGACGTGGCCGAACAGCTCGCTTTCGATCAGGCCCTCGGGCAGGGCGCCGCAGTTGATCGGCACAAACGGGTTGCCGACGCGCAGGCTTTCATCGTGAATGGCGTTGGCCACGAGTTCTTTGCCGGTACCGGTTTCGCCGAAGATGTGGACAGGGTAGTCGTAGCTGGAGACATCCTTGATTTGCCGAAACACGTCGACCATTTTATTATCGCAGCCGATGATGTTGCAAAATCCGTTCATTTCTCTGGCTTTAACTCTAAGTTCAAAAAGATCGGTGACATCCCGGAAGGTGGCCAGCACGCCGACTTCCCGATCATTTTTGTCGCGCATCATGGTGGCCGTCATTTCCAGCCGACGCGGTTCTCCTGCCCGGGTGAGGATGTTAACCGGATACTCGGCCGTGTCGGCAAAGACGGGCTGGTCTCCACAAAAGGAACATCGGCTGCCGCAAAAGGGCCCGCCGAGGGCTTCGTGGCAATCCCTGCCGAGGACATCTTCCCGAAGATATCCGGTAATTTCTTCGGCCTTTCTGTTGAAGTAGAAAATGCGCCGTTCCAGATCATGGGCGATGATGCCATCTTTCATATTGTCCAGGATCCGTTCCAGGTTCTTCCGGTTGGACAATATGTTGTCGATGGTCAGCGCGCTCATTTTCACTCTATATTCAGTTTAAGAATTGGGATGCTGGAAATCGAGGTGGTGCCCGCCCACGATCGGGCTGCCTGCATTAAGCGAGCGTAAGATAGCATCAATGGTCGAAATGTTCAATCGAAATGGAATCGTCCAACATGCCCCATCCGGTGGGGTAAGGCCGCTCAATTATGAAGGAATCAACATGCAGCATGCGATCTCCTATGGTCTGCAATGCCGTTGAACCCCAAATGAAGAACTGTGTCCAGGTTAGAATCTAATGAGGCAAGGGTTATCCAAGGGGCAGGCATTCCATATCCAGTTCCGAACGGATGCCTAAACGGGTCAGGGAGAAGTCGAACCGAACGGGATCCTCGGCACAGAAGGTTTTGAATCCGTCGGTGACCTCGAGAGCGGTGCGCCTGTCGGCCTGATGTCGATGGGTGAAACCGAGGCGGCGTCCGATACGGTGCATGTGGGTATCCAGAGGAACCACCAGCTCGGAAGGGGCCACACAACGCCAACCGCCGGGGTCCACCCGATCCTCGCGGACCATCCATCGCAGATAGAGGTGCAGGCGTTTGCAGGCGCTGGTCTTGCCGGGATCCGGCAGCAGGTGACCGGGGCTGCGGCGGCCGCGGGTCAACTGGTCGAATAGATGGTTCAGGGCCGGAAACAGATTTTCCCGGTTCGGTGTCAGGCCGGCGGCAAAGCCGTTCTCCAGGCTGCCGAACTGGCGGACCACCCGGCCTGCGCCATACAGCAGGGCCGCCAGCCGGTCGCCGTCGGCAAAGCGGTGCCGGAAACCGGAGAAGGTCTGTGACATGGTTTTAAATGGGCTGCGGGTAGCGAACCGGCGGGGGGACGGCCCCATCTTTTCTAATACCGCCGCCACGCTTTTCAGGATCTGAACCACCCGGCCATAGGCCAGGCAGGCTGCCACCAAGCCAACCATCTCCCGTTCCTGCACATCCTCCCATGCGTAGAGAAATTCCAGGGGGTCGGGGTGGACATAGGCCCGTTGATGATATTGCCGATAGATCCGATCCAGCGTGTCCGCCACGGCCTGTCGGTTTACGTGGGTTGTCAGTCGGTCCATTTTTCGGCGAATGCGTCGATATCCGCATCGCCCAGCAGCTGGGCAAAGCGCTGACCGCGCGTGCTGCGAGATTTGTAGAATGCCAGGAAGTCTTCGATCATGCGAACCACCGTTTGTGCATCGTGAATTCCCGGCAGTTCCCTGGCCAGCCGGGGATGGCGGCCCAGCTTGCCGCCGATCAGCACGCGGTAGCCCTTTTTACCCCATTCCAGTGTGCCGGTGGGGCAGGCGGCCACGCAGCTGCCGCAGTGGACACAGCGCGAAAAGTCGATGGCACGGGCTTCCCCGTTTTCCGCCAGCACCACCGCATCTTCCTTGCAGGCCTCGGTGCAGGCACCGCAGGCGCTGCAGGGGATCTTCGTGAAGCCGGGTGTGGCGGCGCCCAGGATACCCACATCCTTGATCTGGGGCTGGGAACAGGCATTGGGGCAGTCGGCGATGCTGATGCGAAATTCGTGGTGGAATTTCAGGTCGCCCGGCACCCGTGACTTCAAAAACCCCAACAGGTCGGCATCCACCAGAACCCGTTCGATCTTCTCCACCAGCACCTCGCTGGCCATGGCCCGGTGGGGGCATCCGCCGCTGCCAAAACAGGCATCCAACTGGTAGCCTTTGACTTCGTTGCTCATTTTATTGAGAAACCGGGCCTGGGTGGTTTTGACATCGGCAAGGCTCACGCTGGTTTTACCGGCATCGGCAGCCTCTTTCTCCACCCGGGCGCGAACCTTCTTGCGAACGAAAAAAGGCACTTTTTTCAGCGCCGCTTCGGCGTCGTCAGTCCATTGCATGGCTGATGCTTTCCTTCCTGCGGTCCATCGTGTCCAACATGTCGGTTTACATTCATCGCCTCGCTCCATCTCCCATTGCCATACCCCTTTTCAAGGATGGATACGCTGACTGAAATCAAAAGATAACCCCTGATACGCGAGATGAAAGGGCAAACCGAAAAATGCGCTCCGGGTCCCCCGCGGCAGGCGGCCTACGCGGCCAGCCAGTAGACTTTGCACATGAAGGGTTTCAGCGCGCGGGTGCCGCCGCCGTGGCGAATGATTTTGAGCGCTTGCCGTGGCTCGGTGACGGCGGAGCCGGCCAGCATGTCAATCGGCAGACCGGCAAACGCTTTCGGCACCATGGGGGTCGATGGGCCCAGCAGCACGGTTTTCAGCGCCGGTCCGGCATGACAGAGGATGGTTTCCGCGGAGTTGTCGATGATGCTGGTGGCCGTGATCAGCAGGACATCGGCCCAGCCGCCGAGCTGGCCGTAAAAGGCATTTTTGTTCCCCATTCCTTTGGCATCGTCGATGACCGACAAGTGAACGCCCATCTCCTCGAACAGGCGGACCAGCGGTGGAAAATAGCCAACCATGGCGACATGGGCACCGGAACGGATGCCGAAGCGATCCAGAAGGACTGCATTACCGGGATCTTCGGGCATTGACAATGCCTGGCCGTGGTTCAGGGCGTTGATCGGCGCCAGGGCCATGGTACGGGCCATGGGAAACGCCTCCATGATCAACTGCAACAGGTCGCTGGCCGCGCACCCTTCGAAGTCGACAATATCGACATTTCCGTTGCACGAGCCGTTCAGGGCCATCCCGGTGGCGGCGATGCCGATCCCATCGTCCGAGGTGGTCACCGCCGTTTATCCGATGCCGATATAGACATGGTCGACCGTAATCCTGCCTGCGGCAGCTGAAAGCGACTCAAGCAGTTTCCGGTTTAGGTTCATTGCTTCCCTTTTACCGGCTGTCGTCCATGTCGCCCCGCCCGCTTTTCGATTGCGCGTGCGGCGACATGTCCGGAGACCATTGAATAACCCGGGTGTCAGCGTTACCTATAATTGCCAACGTTGATCCAAGTCAATGCTCGGGTGTCACCAACCGGGTTAACCTTTTCTTCGCCGGGTGCCGGCTGTCCCCGGGTCATTACAAGGTGCTCGCAGATATGTCCAGTATTTCATTTTACGCTTTTTAAACCGTCGTTTTTCTGTCAAAATAGCCGCTCGGCGCAAAGGGCCACTTTACATTGCCCGTTGCGGTAGTTAAATTTATTACCTTTTAAAGCCGGTTGTTGTGCAAAATCATCGTTGCCCATCATGAGGAGTGTTTTTTGAAGAACGCGAACCCACTCTGGAAATTTTTCTGTTCGGTCAAGCTGACCATTGTCCTGCTGCTCTCTCTGGCGATTACATCGATCATCGGCACCGTTATTCCCCAGAATGAAAATCCGGATGCCTATCTGCATGCCTACGGGGCCTTTCGCTACCAACTCCTCAGCACCCTGGGCATATTCGATATGTACCACTCGTGGTGGTTCCAGGGCCTGCTTTTGCTTTTGACCGTTAACATCATGGTCTGTTCCATCGACCGGCTCAGCGGCAGCTGGAAGCTTATTTTTACCCGGAATCCCAAGGTCCGCCCCGAACGGTTCACCAACCGATCGGACGCCCGGACGCTGACCGACAAGCGGGGTGCCGAGGAACTGGTTCGCGCCTACGAGCCGATCGTTGCGCGCCGATACGCCCATTGCAGGGTTATCCGCTCGAGTGATGGGGCGGTGATTTACGGTGAAAAGGGCCGACTGTCCCGCCTTGGCGTTTATATCGTTCACCTGAGCGTGATCTTATTGATCATCGGCGGCCTGACGGGCTCTTTTTTCGGCTTCGAGGGGTATGTCAATATTGCCGAGGGCGAAGCCACGGATACCATCCGCATCCGCAACACGGGCCAGATTCACCGCCTGGACTTTCAGATCCGTTGCGATGACTTCAGCCTGACGCTTTACGAAACCGGAGCACCCAAGGAATACCGGTCCGCCTTGACTATTCTGGAGGGCGGCCAGCCGGTGAAACAAAAGGACATCATCGTCAACGATCCCTTGCGTTATCGGGGCATCAATATATTCCAGTCCAGCTATGGCAAGCTTCAACCCGAGAAGATGCCCCGGCCGGAGCCGCCGGTTGCCGGGCCGGCGGAGGCCTATACCCTCAATTTCACCAGCCGCGCCTCGGGGATGAGCTATGCCGTGTCGGCCAAGGTGGGCGCCCCCGTCGATATCCCCGAAGGGTTGGGCAAGTTCGTCGTCCTATCTTACGAGGCCGCAGCCGCCTTTCGCGGGATGGACGTCGGGGCGGCCCTGAAAGGCATCCTGACCCCACCGGAGGGGGAACCGGTGGCGGTGCTGCTTCCCCTGAAATTTGCCAACTTCGACAAGATGCGCGGTGGCGATGTGATGATCGCCGTGGCCAATCAGCCGCAGGAGGCATTCACCCCCCAGCAGCCCACCGAAGAGAGGTATTTCACAGGCCTTCAGGTGACTAACGATCCCGGCGTGTGGATGGTCTATACCGGGTTCATCCTGATGCTCGCCGGCTGCTTCGTGGCCTTTTATCTGTCTCACCAGCAGGTGTGCATTGTGATCGAACCGCTTCGCAAAAACAGCCGGGTGACCGTGGCCGGCACGGCCAACCGGAACAAGCTGGCCATGAAGAAGACTATCGATAAGCTTTTTACGGCCATGACCGGGAGTTGACCCCATTGGCCGCCCATGGCCTTTTGATTGAAAAAGGAGTTCAAGATTGCCCATGAGCAGTTCATCGCTACTCTCCATTTCGACCTTTGTTTTCGCCCTGGCCGCGATTTTGTACATGGCGGCGCTGATTTTCAAGCAACCCCGGTTGACGCTGCCGGCGCGCTGGACCGTGGTGGCCGCGGTGGTGACGACCACGGCGGGAATCCTGCTTCGCTGGGTGGAGTCCTACCAGATGGGCATCGGGCATGCGCCGTTGTCCAACCTATACGAATCCCTGGTATTCTTTGCCTGGACCGCAGGGCTGATTTATCTTTTCGTGGAGTTTAAATACAAAAATGCGCTGATCGGTGCCTTTGTGACCCCTATCGCTTTTCTGGCCATGGCCTACGCGTCCATGTCGCCCAATATCAGCGACCGCATCCAGCCGCTGGTGCCAGCGCTGAAAAGCAACTGGCTCATTGCCCACGTGGCCACCTGCTTTTTCGGCTACGCCGCATTTGCCATCGCCTTCGGGATCAGCATCATGTACCTGATCAAGGCGAGGAATCCTGAAAAAATCGAAGGCATTATCGGGCATCTACCCAAATTGGACGTCCTGGATGAACTGACCCATCGGATGGTGCTGTTCGGCTTTCTCTTTCTCACCGGCGGGATTATCACCGGTGCCGTATGGGCCAATTCGGCCTGGGGCAGTTACTGGTCCTGGGACCCCAAGGAAACCTGGTCCCTGATCACCTGGTTTGTCTACGCGACCCTGCTGCACGCGCGCCTTATGCGCGGCTGGGAGGGCAGGCAGATCGCCTATTTGTCGATTCTGGGATTTGCGGCAGTGCTGTTCACCTATTTCGGCGTCAATCTGCTGCCGGGGCTGCACAGCTATGGAAAAGTATAGTGCGTTTCTACTTAGAGATGGCAACTGGCGGCCCAAGCCGGCGTTTCCGAAAACGCTGCGGCCTTGGCCTGAACCCCAAT
This sequence comes from Desulfosarcina sp., assembly GCF_055467485.1. Lineage (NCBI taxonomy): Bacteria > Pseudomonadati > Thermodesulfobacteriota > Desulfobacteria > Desulfobacterales > Desulfosarcinaceae > Desulfosarcina > Desulfosarcina sp. Next base: position 43,536 of record NZ_JBUOIV010000028.1, read on the forward strand.
CTCCCAACTCTGAATAGAAACGATTGGTGAAGGGAAGGCGTTGGTATGGCCATAGAGATGGACGAGTTGGACAAAACGATTCTCAATCGCATTCAGACACGATTCCCACTGACCCCACGGCCCTTCGAATCGATAGCCCGGGAACTGGGCACGACGGAGGCCGATGTGTTGGCGAGGGTGTCCCGGCTCAAGGAAACGGGCATTATACGGCGGATCGGCGGGAATTTCGTGCCGGGCAAGGTGGGATTTGTGAGCACCTTGTGTACGGCCCAGGTGCCCGAAGAGAAGGTGGAGTTGTTCGCCCGGACAGTCAATACCTTTTCCGGGGTAACCCACAATTATCTCCGGGAAAATTCATTCAACGTATGGTTTACGTTCATCGCGCCTTCCATGGATGTGATCCGGGACAATCTGGCCCGGATCGCCGAAAAAACAGGTGTCAAGCGGATTCTCAACCTTCCTGCCACCCATGTCTTCAAGATCAAAGCGAAATTTGATCTTTAGCGGTTTTCACCATGCCGCCCTGAACCCGCTCAACCTGACTGATCCGTTGAAGGATCGAAACCATGGACCGCCGTCGGGTGCGCGGCAAGCAATCGTCGCGCAGGATTATTCCTGATATTGGTTTGCCTGCCTGCCACCTCCAGCGATGCCCGTTCCGGTGCGGTGCCGGTGGATGGAATGCGGCCGTCGGATCAACGGACAAGCGGGATCAACGATTATTTCTTGTCGAGGCCTTTTAGAATGCCTCGAATCTTGGAGGAGAGGTCGGCGATCTGGTAGGGCTTCTGGATGATTGAACTGGGCTGCATGTCGCCGAATTGGCCGGTCACCTGGTCGACGGCCAGGCCGCTGGCAATTATTATCGGCAAGTCGGGGCTCATCTCCCGCAACCGCTTGAACGTCGTCTGGCCGTCCATCCCGGGCATGGTCAGGTCCAGCACGACACAGCCGATGGATTTCCGATGCTGGTCGAATCGAGCCAGGGCCTCCTCACCGCTTTCCGCGGTAATGACCTCATTGCCCAGTCGCATTAAAATGGCCTTTCCGACTTCGAGCACCATCTTTTCGTCATCGACCAGAAGCACCTTGTGGCCGGTCATTGAATTGCCGCAGGCATCCGTATTCATGGTTGCGCCCTCATTCGAATTTCCAATCGCCGCATCGTCTGTGTCGACGGATGAAGAGACATTTGCTTGTCGAGTTGCATGGGAATCTTTTAAAAGGTTGAATTATACTTATTATAATAGAGTAAAAAGTAAAGGATATCAAACCTAATTTTCATCCTGCCGGCATCGGTGCGTTGGGGTTGTTCTTATCTTCGTGCCTATTTTTCGCTCCATTTAGGAGCGTATTTGAACCACCGCAATGAAAAAATGCAGCCGGCCCTTTTCAGTAGAACTGCGACAGCGAGGCCATTTTGCGTCGCTTGCGGCGGCGGGTTGGCGAGCGAACCATAAATCGATATTCATCCTTATGGTCAAAGGAGAAAAAGATGGGCGACAGTGAAGCATACGATGTGGTGATTGTGGGTGCCGGACCGGCCGGACTTCAGGCGGCCATCCATGCTTCCCGAAAAAAAGTGTCGGTGTTGGTGCTGGGCAAGGAAAACAAGAGCAGCCTGTTCAGGGCCCATGTGGAAAATATGTGCTGCCTGTTCAACGCCACCGGCCAGACCATGCTGGAGACCGGGCGACGGCAGGCGGAAAATTTCGGCAGCCGGTTTCTCGATGCGGATATTCTTAGAATTACACCGGCGGGAGACCGGTTTGCACTCGATACCGAAAGCGGGACCCAACTGACATGCAAGGCCCTGGTCCTGGCCACCGGAACCGCCCGGAATAAGCTGCGGGTCAAGGGGGAGAAGGAACTGGTCGGCAAGGGGGTCAGCTATTGCGTGGATTGTGATGGGAATTTTTACCGGGGCGAGGAGGTGGCCGTAGTGGGTGGTGAGAGCGCTGCCGCCGATGGCGCGTTGACCCTGGCTGAGATTGCCGGCACCGTTCACCTGATTTGCGATGACCTGAAAGTTTCCGATGCCCTGCTCGACAAACTGGAAAACAGCCGCGTGGTGGTCCACCGGGGTGCCAGGATCCGTGAGATCGCCGGTGAGGAGCAGGTCAACGCCCTGGTCCTCGATGACGGCACCACCTTGTCCGCCACCGGTGTTTTTATCGAACTGGGAGCCAAGGGGCTCATGGAACTGGCCACCTCCTTAGGCGTGGCGCTGGATGACGACATGCGCTTCATCCGGACCGACAAGGGGCAGCGCACCAGCGTACCGGGCATCTTTGCCGCCGGTGATATCTGTGGGCCGCCCTGGCAGGTGGCCAAGGCCGTGGGCGAGGGTTGCGTGGCCGGCCTCAATGCCGCCGATTATGCCAAGAAGCTCAAGGGCTGAGGTGAAGCTCAGACGTTCTAAGGCTTATTCTTTATGCAATTCCAGCGCATAGGGTACCCGGTGATTCAGCCGGATGGTGCTGAGATCGATGGAGACGTCATACACGATGATCTCGACGCCATGCCGGGCTGCCTGGCGCAGCTTTCTGCCGTATTCGGGATCGATGTGGTCGGCAGGGGCAAACCGATGGGCATCCATGCGCTGGATCAGAAAAAACATGGCACACCGGCAACCCGAGGCCACCAGTTGCTGCAGTTCCATCAAATGCTTCTGGCCCCGCAGGGTCACGGCATCGGGAAAAGTGGCCACCCCGTCGGTCACCAGGGTGCAGTTCTTGACCTCCACGTAACAGGGGCGGCGGTCCGGTGAGTCCAGCCGGATGTCTATCCGCGAGTGGCTACCCGCCCTGACTTCCCGCCGGACTGTTGCATACCCGCTCAGTTCCGCCACATCGCCCGATGCAATGGCATGGGCGGTCAGGCGATTGGGTACTTGGGTGTTGACGCCCACCAGCGAGCCGGGCATGTGGATCAATTCCCAGGTGTACCTTAGCTTGCGTTTGGGGTTGTCGTGAAAGGAGAGGTAGACCGGGCGGCCGGGCTGGCAGCAGGCTTTCATGCTCCCCGAGTTGGGACAGTGGGCGGTAACGGTTTCACCGTTTTCCAGCCGGACATCCGCCAGAAAACGTTTGTAGCGGCGGATCAGGGTACCGGGAATCAATTCCGGCCAGGGGATGATTCCCTTCTTGGCGGGGTTCCTGGTCTGCGCCATGGATCGCCTTTCGGTTGCTTTGGTTTGCCGGACCACTGAATCGCTTCCATCCAGAAACGGGTTCTCCTTTTCGCAGCCCGGGTCGGCGAAAACGTATTCCAGAAGGATGTGGCTGATATCCGGAGGATTAACCCGTTCGCCCCATGCGGATTCCGGGAAAAAGGTCCGTTGATGGGCAGGCACTACATAGCAGAAGGCCAGCCGATTGACCATCACCCATTGACAGAACCCGTTTATGTGGGTTAGGGGGTTCATGTTAACGTTGCCAACATAGCCGGTTTTCCATGGCCGGGATAACATCCGCACAGAAGGGCAGGTGCGGTAATGACGAGATGTGAGGAGGGCTATCCATGCTGTTCAATCCAAAAAAAGCACGGTTCGACCACTTGGACCCGCGATCCAGGGAAATCATGCAGAAAACCATCGATTTCTTTGAGACCAAGGGAAAGAAAAAACTCAAGCAGGACGATCACGAGCGGGTCTGGTACGACGATTTTCTCGGGTTCATCAAAAAGGAGCGTATCTTCTCCAGCCTGCTGACACCGGCCCCTTACGGCGGGGAGGATTGCCGGTGGGACACCTTTCGCAATATGGATTTCAACGAGATCCTCGGTTTTTACAGCCTGGCCTACTGGTACACCTGGCAGGTCAGCATTCTGGGGCTGGGGCCCATCTGGATGGGTAACAACGAAGCCGTCAAGCAAAAGACGGCCCGGCTGCTGGAAGAGGGCGGGATTTTCGCCTTCGGGCTCTCGGAAAAAGAGCATGGGGCGGACCTGTATGCCAGCGACATGGCCCTGACGCCCTTAGGGGACGGCCAGTACCGGGCCGATGGTAGCAAATACTACATCGGCAACGGCAACGAAGCGGCACTGGTCTCCACGTTCGCCAAGAATTCGGAAACCGACGAATATGTCTTCTTCGCCGTGGATTCCAAACATGAGAATTACGAATGCGTCCAGAATGTGGTCAACTCACAGATGTACGTCTCCGAGTATGCCCTGCACGGCTACCCCCTGACCGACGACGACATCCTCACCACGGGCAGCGAGGCCTGGGACTCCTCCCTGAACACGATCAACGTGGGCAAGTATAACCTGGGCTGGGCCTCCATCGGCATCTGCACCCACGCCTTCTACGAGGCCATCGACCACGCGGCCGGGCGCGTCCTGTTCAAGCACCATGTGACCGATTTCCCCCATATTCGCCAGCTCTTCGTGGACGCCTACACCCGGCTGTGCGCCATGCGCATGTTTGCCGCGCGGGCGTCGGATTACCTGCGCAGCGCCTCGGCCGACGACCGGCGGTATCTGCTTTACAACCCCATGGTGAAGATGAAGGTGACCACCCAGGGGGAAGAGGTGATCAACCTGCTGTGGGATGTAATTGCGGCCAAGGGTTTTGAGAAGGACACCTACTTTGAGATGGCGGCCCGGGACATCCGCGCCCTGCCCAAGTTGGAGGGCACCGTCCATGTGAACATGGCCCTGATCGTGAAGTTCCTGGCCAATTACTTTTTCAACCCGGGACAGTTCCCGGCGATCGGAAAAATCGATGCCGCCGTCAACGACGATTTCCTGTTCAACCAGGGACCCACCCGGGGCCTGGGCAAAATCCAGTTCCACGACTACCGGCTTGCCTACGACAGCCTGGACCTCCCCAACATCGGGATATTCAAGGATCAGATCGGCCTGCTGGTAGAGCTGCTGGCCACCGCCGCCCCGGACAAGGAGCAGATCAAGGACATCGATTTCCTGCTCAACCTGGGAGAGCTGTTCACCCTGGTGGCCTACGGTCAGCTGCTCATCGAAAAGGCCGGGATCGACGCGGTGGAAGACGACCTGATGGACCAGATTTTCGACTACATGATCAGAGATTTCTCCAAGTTCGCCCTTCAGCTTTACAGCAAGACCGGCAGCACGGCCAGGCAGATGGAGATTTGCCTGCGCATGATCAAAAAGCCGACGGTCAACCCGCAGCGCTTCAACCGGATCTGGGAGAATCATGTTTACGCGCTCAAAGGGACCTATCGCATGAACGACTAAGAATATCGAGGATTTCGTTTTTGGTGTAGAGACGGCCCGTGCCGATGCCCGGGCACTGGTTGCGGATATCATGCCAGCGGGCTTCGGCGCGCAGGTTGGCGAACCAGAAGGGAAAGGTTCTGCACTGGTTGGGCCGGACGGGATAGATCCGGCAGCCGTCTTCAAAGAACCGGCAGCGGCCGTCATCGGCTTCCCGGATAAGCTGTTCGTTATTCCAAGAGCAGAGAAAAGCGTCGTCAAATGCCGATGCCGACATACCTAAAAAAGCGGTGATGTCGGCGATTTCCTGTTCGTTGACCCGCACGACGCCGGGATCGCCGGTACAGCAGGCGCCGCAGCGCCGGCAGGCAAATCGAATCCCCGCATCGAAGAAATACGAACGCTGATCCAGACGGTTCATGCGTCGGGCCATCCTTCATTTAAGGTTTCCTTTGGCATATCAGATTCACACCGTGGGAGACAGGATAATCACCGGTGATAAAGGGATCAGTGGTTCGTCGGCTATCCAATGAGCGTCGGTGGGACCTGTTGTCGGGGTAAAAAAAGCGCCGGGCGGATGACACCCGGCGCATGCTTGGTTTAAGACGGATTGCTACTGGTTCGGGCAGTTTCCCGGCCCGTATCCCATTCCCTGACCCATTCCATGGCCCATGCCATGGCGGCCCATACCCCGGCCGTCCATCATCCATCCGCTTCCGGCATCCGGATCGATCTTGCGCATGGCCATGATGTGGTTCAGGTGTTTCTGGTCCAGACTCGCCTGCAGGTCGGAAACCTCCTTCTGCAGGGCCGAGGCCTTGTTCATGTCCGGCTGGCGTTTGGCCATCTCTGCTTTCAGTTCCAGCCGCTTGGCATAAAGATCCTGCCGTTCGATCTTGGTGGCGTCGAAAAAAGCCTGGCGCTCGGTCTCCATCTGCTCACGCTGCTCCGGCGTGAGGTCCGCATTCATCTGCCCATAGGCGCAACCGCCCCGGCGGTTGTGTTTGCCCCAGCCGCCGTGCCCCCGGTCATCGTCCGGGTTTCCCATTCCCTTGCCCGCAAATGCGGTTGCCCCGACGGCGATGACAGAGACGGCTGCCAGGCTGACCAATGCGGTTCGCAGTTTGTTGGTTTTCATGATGAACTCCTTTCACGTTTAATTAAATGTTGGGTTTGCCGAACGGATGCCTGTTTTCCATTTTCGACAACCCATTTGAGCAAGGCTGATGCCAAATCCATTTGATTTTTAGTCTGGAAAATCGTAACCTTCTAAAACTAATAACTAAAAATATATTTTCAATTCTTGGCTGGATCGGCTGCCGGGATCAGCCATTGGCCAAGGGTGGGTCGAAACGATCCAGGTCGTATCGATGATACGGGTAAAAAGGTTCCAGTGTCCTTCGGCACGTTCCAACCCTGTCGGTTGATCAGTGGGGCCGGCCGGGTCTTTAAAAAAATCAGAGAACCTGGCAGCTTTTTTGTATAAAATGGTCGGGATGATGACGGACAGACACCAATTCAGGGTATTCCTCTCGGGTTTTTCGCCGTGGGTCATCCTCGGCGCAGTTCTGGTGATGCTGCCCATTGTGGCCTTGATGACCCTGGAAACCATCAATCGCCAAAAAAAGCAGAGCATTCGCCTGATGATGGAAAAGGGCGCTGCCCTGATCCGGTCCTTTGAAGCCGGTACGCGCATGGGCATGCGCGGGGGCCACGGCAGCGGGTTCCAACTGCAGCGGCTGCTGGTCGAAACCGCTGCCCAACCGGACATCGCCCACCTGCTGGTCGTCGGCCTCGACGGTACGGTGATCGCCCACAGCCGGATGGATCAAGTCGGCGGCCATTATGGCACCGGCCTGGATCTCGAATCGATCCAATCGTCCGCCGTACTTGCCTGGCGACGGACAGTTTCCATGGACGGTGAGGCGGTCTTCGAGATCTTTGGCAAGTTTTCCCCGCTGGCCAAACGACCGAATTGGCCCATGCGCGGCCAGATGATGCACATGATGGACAGGCCGCCCCCCGACAGGCAGGCCCCACCCATGGTGATTTTCGTGGGTTTTCGGACCGATGCCATCGATGCCGCCCATGCCGCCGACCTGCGGCATACCGTGATGATGGCCCTCGTCCTGCTGCTGGTGGGCTGTGCCGGCGTGATGCTGCTTTTTCTGGCCCAGAACTACCGGTCCACCCGCACCTCCCTGGCTCGAGAAAAGGTTTTTTCGGACAACCTCGTGTCGCGCATGCCCATCGGTCTGGTGGCCGTGGACCAGGCCGGCCGGGTGACTGCGGTGAATTCCGTTGCCGAAGGCACACTGGGCATCCGTGCCGCGGATGTGATCGGCCTGGCTGTCAATGATGTCCTCCCTGCGATACTGATAGATACCCTGTCCGGCATGGACAGTCCGGTGGAAAAGGAGCTGCTGTGCGCCATGGCCGACGGGCGCCGCATCCCCATGGACCTGAGCGCCGCCAACCTGACCGATGAAAACGGCGAACGCTTCGGTCAGGTGATCCTGTTCAAGGACCTCACCGAAATCCGCGCCCTGCGCCAGGAGCTGGAAAAGAACCGGCGTCTGGCATCGGTCGGGCGCCTGGCCGCCGGTGTGGCCCACGAGATTCGCAACCCCTTGAGCTCGATCAAGGGCTTTGCCACCTATTTCAAGGAGAAATACAAGGAGAGCGACAAGGATCAGGAGATCGCCGGCATCATGATTCAGGAGGTCAACCGGCTCAACCGGGTGGTGGGCCAACTGCTGGAATTTTCCCGACCGATCCGGCTTCATTTCCAACAGGTGGCGCTGAAGCCGTTCGTCGAGGACGCCTTCAGGCTGGTGGCGCGTCAGAGCGACCAAGCCCATGTCGCCATGGTCCTCGACATGGCCGATGAGCGCCTCAGCGTCGTGATGGATGCCGATAAAATGAGCCAGGTGATGCTCAATCTACTGCTCAACGCCATGGAAGCCATGCCGGACGGGGGGCGTCTGACGGTCCGGGTGTCCGCCAACGGGGACGGCGGCATCGCTATCCAGGTCATGGATACCGGAACGGGGGTCGACCCCAAAGATCACCCCCACATTTTCGAACCTTATTTTTCAACCAAGAAGACCGGGACCGGGTTGGGGCTCGCCATTGTCCATAATATCGTCAGGGCCCACCGGGGTGACATCCTGGTGGACAGCCGGGCCGGTGAGGGCACCGTGGTCGAGATCACCCTGCCCGCTGACAAGGAGGAATAATGCCGGATGCTTACCGGGTATTGGTCGTGGATGACGACACCGCCCACCGTACCATGCTGCGCACCCTGGTGGGCGACTGGGGCTATGCCGTCGTGGATGCGGATGACGGTGAAGCAGCCGTTGCCGCCGTCCGTGCCCGGCCGGTCGACCTGGTGCTGATGGATATCCGCATGGTCCGCGTTTCCGGCATTGAGGCGCTGGAACAGATCAGAGCCATCAATCCGGCCATTCCCATCATCCTGATGACCGCTTACGCATCCGTGGAGATGGCTGTGGATGCGCTCAAAAAGGGTGCCTACGACTACCTGATCAAACCGTTGGATTTCGACAAACTCCGGCTGACCCTGGAACGCGCCTTGGAGCACATCCGTCTCACCGCAGAGAACCGCCAGCTCAAAAGGCAGCTGGAAAACGGGTTTCAGCGTCCGGACATCATCGGCAGCAGTCCGGCCATGGTTCGCCTGATGGAGACCGTGGCCCAGGTGGCCGTCTCCGAGGCCACGGTGATGGTGACCGGCGAGTCGGGCACAGGCAAGGAACTCGTGGCTGCGGCCATCCACCACAACAGCCCGAGGAAGGCCGGTCCCTTCGTCAAGGTCAACTGCGCCGCCATTACCGAAACCCTGCTCGAGTCAGAGCTTTTCGGGCATGAAAAGGGGGCGTTCACCGGTGCGGACCGCCGCAAGGAGGGTCGGTTCGTCCTGGCCGACGGGGGCAGCCTGTTTCTGGACGAAGTGGGCGAGATGCCGGTTTCCATGCAGGTGAAGCTGCTGCGCGTGATCCAGGAGCGTGAACTGACCCGGGTGGGCGGGGAGCAGACCATCCCCGTGGATGTCCGGCTCATCGTGGCCACCAACCAGGATCTGGCACAGATGGTCGGTGCCGGCACCTTCCGCGAGGACCTTTACTACCGGCTCAACGTGGTGGAACTCAAATCCCCGCCACTGCGCGAGCGACGTGAAGACATCCCCCTGCTGGCTGCCCATTTTTTGGCACGCTTTGCCGAAAAAAACCGACGGTCCGTGGAGCGGTTCTCTCCGCGGGCCATGGACCTGCTGATCCGCCACGCCTGGCCGGGAAATGTGCGTGAACTGATGAACACCATCGAGCGGGCCGTCGTGCTGGCCCGGTCGACCTGCCTGGATGAGAGCGATTTTGCCGCGTTGGCTGAACGGTTGCACGAAACTGATACCGACCCGCCCGGCAGCGCTTTTCCCACCGACATCCCCTTAGAGCAGATCGAACGGGAAGCCATCGTCAATACCCTGGCGTCAGCCGACGGCAACAAGAGCGAGGCAGCCAGACGGCTGGGCATCACCCGCAAGACATTGCGCGAAAAATTGAAAAAATACGACCTGCCCCTTTAAGGGCCATACCGGTTTAAAATGACCGATGGCCAAGAACCCTGCCGCCCGCGCCGGTGTTTTTCGGCGCAATACTTCATTTTTCAGGATCCTCTACCGTGACCCGGAAATGCTAAAGTCCCCCCGCTGGCGGCCGATATAGGTTTCACCGGTTGCAACGGGATGCCATTTGATTTCAACCCCATTGTTAAAAAGGGACTGACCGTTGTCCGACCGGTGGACCGATTTTCCGATAGGCAGAACCAATACCCATGGCAAGCAACGCCCAAAGATGGGAACCATCGCGATGTCCAGTGCGGCAACGATTCTTGAACTGGTCAAAAAAAACAAGATTCTCGAAGAAGAGAACAAGGGCTTCAGAAGCGCTCAGGCGGCGAATCGGGAAAGCGAAGAGCGCTTTCGGCTGATTTCGGAAACCATCCACTTCGGTGTCTTCGAGATCGACGACCAGGGCAGCTGCCAATACACCAATACCAGCTATCAGGAGATCTTCGGCCTCAGCCTGGTGGAAAGCCTGACCATGGACTGGCGCGAATTCCTGCATGCCGACGATCGCGAAACGGTTTCCCGACAATGGGAGCGTGCCATCCAGAAGATGGATACCTTCTCCATCGACTGCCGCATCATTCGCCCCGACGGGAAGCGCCGATGGGTGCATGTTCACTCGGAGCCGGTCTTTTCCGATGAAGGCGGCCGCTATACCGGAACCGTCGAGGACATCACCGAACGCAAACTGGCCGAGGAAGAGTTGAAAAAGGCCAAGGAAGCCGCCGAAAGCGCCAACATGGCCAAAAGCCAGTTCCTGGCCAATATGAGCCATGAGATCCGCACGCCCATGAACGGGGTCATCGGGTTTACCGATCTCTTGCTGGATACCGAACTCAGCGTCGTGCAGGCGGACTATACCCAGACCATCAAGCGCAGCGGCGTCGCCCTGCTCTCTTTGATCAACGACATCCTCGACTTTTCCAAAATCGAGTCCGGCGAGCTTGATTTCGAAACGATCGCCTTTGATCCGGAACTGCTGGCCTACGACGTCTGCGACCTGGTCAGGCCGAAAATCGGCAACAGCCCGGTGGAACTGCTCTGCCGGATCGATGACGACATGCCGGCCATGGTCAAGGGGGATCCGTTGCGATTCCGGCAGGTGATTACGAACCTGCTGGGCAACGCTCCCAAATTCACCGAATCCGGTGAAATCGAATTGTCCATCCGGCTGGCGGAGGAGACGCCGGAGGCAGTCAAGCTGCACGTCGCCATCCGCGATACGGGCATCGGCATTCCCGCGGACAAGCTGGCGGTCATTTTCGAACCCTTCCAGCAGGCCGACGGGTCCACCACCCGGAAATACGGCGGCACCGGCCTGGGGCTGTCCATCTGCAAACAGATTTCCAATTTGATGGGCGGGGACGTGTGGGTGGAAAGCCGCCTGGGAGAAGGCAGCACGTTCCATTTCACCGCCTGGCTGGGCAAATGCGAAGAGAAGCTGGACCCGCGGCCGGCGCCGGTCTCGCTCAACGGGTTGAGCGTGCTGGTGGTGGATGATAACGTCGCCAATGCACAGATTCTCAGCCAGCTCTTACAAGCGGCCGGCATGACGGCCGTTGTGGTTCACCGGGGAGGTGACGTGATTCCGGTGCTGAAGGCAGCATTGGAAAAAGGCGCCCCCTTCGACCTGTGCGTCTCGGACATCCGCATGCCGGATACGGATGGATACGCCGTGGCCGCCGGGGTCCGGTCGTTGGATTCCCCCTTGTCGCAAATCCCCTTGGTAGCGCTTTCCAGCACGCTGGAGCGGGACGCCCAGCGCTGTGAAAAAGCCGGCTACAACGGCTTTTTAAGCAAGCCCGTGCGCCGGGAAAAACTGCTGCAGATGATCGGGCGGGTGCTGCGGGACCGTGACGGGGAAACCGGCGACGCGGGTGGCCATATAGAGAAAATTCACACCCAGTATTCGGTCAGGGAGGATCTCAAGCATTCGGTGCGGATCCTTCTCGCAGAGGACAACCTGGTCAACCAGAAACTGGCCACGCTCATGCTTGGCAAAGCCGGCTACCAGGTGGAAGTGGCCGACAATGGCAGGCAGGCCGTGGAAAAGTACACGACCACGCCGGACGCCTTCGACCTGATCTTCATGGATGTACAGATGCCGGAGATGGATGGCAAGGAGGCCACCCGGACGATCCGGCAACTAGGCTTTGAAGGCGTGCCCATTATCGCCATGACGGCCCACGCCATGAAGGGCGATCGCGAGATGTGTTTAGAAGCCGGCATGAACGATTACCTTACCAAACCCATCAAGCGGGAAGCGGTGTTTGCAATCATCGAAAAGAACGTTTTTAACAAGGAGGCTGCATGAATTTTAAGGAATTGGGAGAAAAAATCGGTTTGGAAGAAGATGAATACCGCGAACTGGTCGAACTGTTCATGGAAACCGGCACGGCGGATTATGACCGCCTGAAGGCTGCCTTCGAAGCTGGCGATGCCCAGCAGGTGGCCCGCAGTGCGCACACCATTCAAGGCGCTGCCGGCAACATGGGAATCATGAACGTCCACGAAGCGGCCAAGCGAATCGAGCTGGCGGCCGTTGACAACCGGCTGGATTCCATCAGCGCCGAATTAGACAGCCTCAAAGGGCTGTTCGACGAGGTCGCCCGGTTCGTTCAAGAAACCTCCCTATCCGCATAATTCCGCTGCCATCGGGCCTGCTGACGCGATTCCCATGCCCCGGCGTGGGCGTCCGGCGAAAGCAGATACGACCGCCTGCACGGGGCCGGCTCCCGGCGCCAGCATCGCCGATTGCCGGCCACCGGACTTGACCGGGTGCCGATTCCGTCCACTCGGGCCTGACCCCTGCCTTTCCCGCGAGCCAGGCCTGTATTGATGCGCTGCCGCTGTGTGACCCGTAACCATGGTAACGGATGTCCTCCCGTCACGACTGTTTCTTTGCGCCCAAAACTGATATAGTCGGGATATGACCCAACCATTCAATCGCACGCAGCAAGATGGTATTGCCCGGATCATCCAGGCGCTGGAAAACGGGGGGTGCCTTACCCGCGACATTCTCGATTACATCGAGGCGACCCTTTTCTCTCCTGAACCCGACCGGCTGGCAGCGTACTTGTCCGGGGATGCGGACAGCCAGCGTGACAGCCTGCTGGACCTGATCTTTTATCCGGACCAGGCCGTCCAGACCGATCTGGAACCGCTGCTGGAAGCCGCCCGGTTTTCTGCGCAGGATGAAAAACAACTGCACGACCGGCTCATGACCCGGACGATCCATGCCCGGGTGGGCATGCCTGACGGCACGCAGCTGGTCCGCATCCGGGTGCCCGGTTTTATCAAGTCCCAGTACCTGGCGCGGCTGAATATTTCCTGGCAGGTGGATCCCCGGGTGGCAGCGGCCATCGAGCAGGGGCTGCCGGCGTCCAAAAGGTCCATCGTCAAGGTGCGGCTCAGAAATGCCGGCATCTGCACGGCAACCACCCGGCGGGATTTCCTGTGCCGGTTCTTCCAGCGAATGACCCACAGCGACCCCGATTACCTGGCCTGCCTGGACCTGGTGCTGCCACTCCTGCAGGGAGCCGGTGAGGCCGTCGCGGTTTACGACCTGCTGGTCGAACACAAACGCTCCCTTTTTCGCAGCCTGCAGCAGGCCAGGCGCTTCGAAACCTTGCTGGGCCGATCCAACATGGAAACCCTCATGCTTCAGGGCGTGCGTGCCCCCCATGATTCGCCGGATGTCGTGATGGACCACATGCGACGGGTCGACCTGATCTGCTTGAGGATCTTCGGAACCACCGAACCCATCGAGCTGCCCGTGGAGGCGCCGGTGCGGCGAGTGTCGGACTGGAATACGGCCGAGGCGGCCATGCAGTCGCTGCTCGAATAAGGCGCCGCGCGCCCATTTTATTTACAAACCGGATGAAATGGGATACTCAGGTCATCGCTTAACCGGCGCCGCCCGGCCGGTGCCATACCCGAGACTGCAAAGGAGAGGGGCATTATGGACAGTTTGAAAACCGATGGGTGCAGACCCGTTTTCATGATCGTGGCCGTCATGATGCTTACGGTCGCCGGACTTGTGGCGCAATCCCCGTCGGCGGCAGCGGCCGACCCGACGATCGACACGATCATCGCCGGGGTGGAAGCCCGCTACAATGTTCCCGGGTTTACGGCGGATTTCGACCAGGAGTCGATCCTCAAGGCCATGGCGGTGACCGACACGGCTTCAGGCCGGCTGATGGTCCGCCAGCCCGGTAAAATGCGCTGGGAATACCTGGTTCCGGATCCCCAGACCATCATCACCGACGGCAAGGATCTGTGGGTGTACCGGCCCCAGGAAAACCAGGTACTGGTCGGCAAGGCCCCGTCCTTTTTCGGAGAGGGCAAGGGTGCCGGTTTCCTTTCCAATATCAAAACGGTCCGCAAAAGTTTCCAATTGTCCCTGGAACCGGCCAGCGACCCCAACCACTATCACCTCAAGCTGCTGCCCAACAAATCTTCGGTGGAGTTGATGGCGGTCGAGCTGGATATCGTCAAGAAGACCTACGACCTGGTGCGGATCACCACCTTTAACGTATACGGGGACGAAACCCGCATCGAACTGAAAAATGTCAGGTTTGACGATCCGCCGCCAGAGAAGCTTTTCCGTTTCGACGTGCCGGAAGGCGCCGACGTGTTGCAGATGAACCCTTAAGGAAGCAATCATGCAAGCCAAAATCAGAAAGCTGCTCAAGGAAAAAAATGCCATCATGCTGGCCCACAACTACCAGCCCCCCGAGATCCAGGATCTGGCGGACATGTGCGGGGATTCGCTGGAACTGAGCATCCGGGCCGGCAACACCGACGCGGACGTGATCGTCTTCTGCGGGGTCCACTTCATGGCGGAGACGGCCTCCATCATCTCGCCGGACAAGACCGTGCTGCTGCCGCGCCACGATGCCGGCTGCCTGATGGCCGACATGATCGATGCCGAATCGCTGGCCGCCAAAAAAGCCGGCATGGCCCCCATGCCCGTGGTCACCTACGTCAACTCCACGGCCGAGGTCAAGGCCCTGTCGACCATCTGCTGCACCTCGGCCAACGTGGTCAAGGTGGTCAACAGCCTGCCGGAAAAGGAGATGCTGCTGGCCCCTGACCGCAACCTGGCCATGTACGCGGCGTCGAAAACCGACAAGACCATCCACGTGTGGGACGGGTACTGCCCCACCCACGAGTGGCTGACGGCCGCGGATGCAGCCAAGGCCAAGGCCGACCATCCCGAAGCCGTCTTCATGGCCCACCCGGAGTGCCGGCCGGATGTGCTGGCCCTGGCGGATGTGGTGGAAAGTACGTCGGGCATGCTGCGCTACGCCAGCCAGTCGGCGCACCAGGCCTTCATCGTCGGCACGGAAACCGGCCTGCTGCACCCCATGCAGAGGCAGAATCCGGGTAAAACCTTCTACCCGGCCTCGAAGAAAATGGTCTGCCGCAACATGAAACGAATCGGCCTGACGGACGTGGCGGCCTGCCTGGAAAACCTTTCCGGCCAGGTGAAGGTTCCCGAGAAGATCCGTATCCCGGCCCTGGCCGCGGTGACCCGGATGCTCGACCTGTCACGTTAAGAGGGGATCGCGTGTGAAGGACCGGTGTCCGCCGCCGGCTGCCCGGCGATAGCGACTCCCACCGGCGCCGAAAGGAACCGCCTCTCGACGGGAAATAAAAAAAGGCCGGCCACCGCATCGTCATCGGTGGCCGGCCTTTTCTTTCCAATCCTATGTATTTGCGTTACATGGCCTCCACCATGTCGTCGGGAATGTCGGCGTTGGTGTAGACCTTCTGGACGTCGTCGCAGTCGTCCATGGCATCCATCAGCTTGAGCATGCGTTCGGCCTCGCTTCCCTCCAGCGGGCTCATGTTCTGGGGCAGCATGGTCACTTCTTCATCGCTGAAGGGAATTCCTGCCCCCGCTAACGCTTCCTTGACGGCATCGAAGTCTTCGGGTGCGGTGATGACCTCGAAGCAGTCGTCCTCTTCGCGGACATCCTCGGCGCCGGCTTCCAGGGCGACTTCCATCAGCTTCTCTTCGCTGACCGCCGCCTTGTCCACATTGAAGTAGCCCTTCTTGTCGAACATCCAGGCCACGCAGCCGTTTTCGCCCATATTTCCGCCGTATTTGTTGAAGATGTGGCGGATTTCGGCCACGGCCCGGTTTTTGTTGTCGGTCAGCGACTCGACCAGGATGGCGGCTCCGCCGGGGCCGTAGCCTTCATAGGAGTTTTCCTCGTAGCTGACCCCTTCCAATTCGCCGGTGCCTTTCTTGATGGCCCGCTCGATGTTGTCCTTGGGCATGTTTTCAACCTTGGCCGCGGCCACGGCGGTGCGCAGCCTCGGGTTGGCGTCCACGTCGCCCCCGCCCGTCCGGGCGGCCACGGTGATTTCCTTGATCAACTTGGTGAAGATCTTCCCCCGCTTGGCGTCCTGGGCGCCTTTGCGGTGCTTGATGGAAGACCACTTGTTATGTCCTGACATGTAAACCTCCTGTTTATTTTTTACTTATTCCGATGACAAATACCTCACGGCTGGCTTTTCGTGTGCTCTGAGGCCTGAACGCCGCCTGACGGTCGAAACGGCTTTTCACGGCGTCCGCAAAGGCCTTGAAATCGCTCCCCTGGAAGATCTTGCAGACGAAGCTGCCGCCGGGAACCAGGGTTTTTTCGGCGATGTCCAGGGCCGCTTCGCACAGGCCCATGGACCGGGCTTCGTCGACGTGGCGGTTGCCGGTGGTGGCCGGCGCCATGTCGCTGAGCACTGCATCGAAGCGGGTCTGTCCCAAGCGGGCCAGGTGACCCTCGATATCGGCCACGTCACCCGTGATCACGGTGACGGGGTCCGGCAGCGCGATGGTGACCGGCGTCAGGTCGATGCCGACCAGCCGTCCGTCCGGGCCGGTCGTCCGGGCGGCGAACTGCAGCCACGACCCCGGCGCGCAACCCAGGTCCAGAACCCGCGCGCCCCGTTTGAGAATCCGGTATTTTTTCTGGATTTCCTGGAGTTTGTAAACCGAACGGGCCGCGAAGTTGTCCTTTTGGGCCTGGCGGGTGTAGTGATCCGCCCACGGGTTCTTTTTTCGATTGGTTCGCTTCATATCTTTTCGCCCATATCAAGTCAAGTCAAACCATGGGCGTGAGGAAAACTCAATACCCAATATAATGAGTGTGTTGTCATCCCGCCCGGCCCACTGGACGCCCCGCCGGGCGGTAGGGCGGCGAGGCGGTGTCAGAACAGCAGTTCGACGGCAGCGCTGACGGTGTCCACCCCCTCAAGGGTGACATCCTTGGGGCGCCGCAGCCGCTTCAGGCTGCCCGCCGGGGCGACGATGCGGGAAAAGCCCATCTTGCGCGCCTCGGAGATGCGGATGTCCACGTTGCCCACGGCCCTTACCTCGCCGGCCAGCCCGACCTCGCCGACCACCATGGTGTCCTTGCGGATCGGCCGATCCAGAAAACTGGAGGCGATGGCCGACACGATGCCCATGTCCACGGCCGGCTCCATGATTTTCACGCCGCCGGCCACGTTCATGAATATGTCGTGGCCCATCAGGTGCATGCCCAGCTGCTTTTCCATCACAGCCACCAGCAGGGCCACCCGGTTGTGGTCAAGGCCCAGGATCGTCCGCCGGGGAGTGCCGAAGCTGGTGCTCGACACCAGCGCCTGGAGTTCCACCAGGATAGGACGGGTGCCTTCCATGCTGGCCGCCACCACGGATCCGGGGGCGTTTTCCGGCCGCTCGGACAGGAACACGGCCGACGGGTTGGCCACCTCGCGCAGGCCGTTCTCCTTCATCTCGAAGACGCCGATCTCGTTGGTCGAGCCAAAGCGGTTCTTCACCGCCCGCAGGATGCGGAACACATGGTTGCGGTCCCCTTCGAAGTAGAGCACCGTGTCCACCATGTGCTCCAGCAGCCGCGGACCGGCAATGGTGCCCTCCTTGGTCACGTGGCCCACCAGGAAGGTGGGGATGCCCGTGCGCTTGGCCATGAGCATCAGCCGCATGGTGGATTCGCGCACCTGGCTCACGCTGCCCGGCGCCGAGGTGATCTCCGGGCTGAACACCGTCTGGATCGAATCCACCACGAGCACATCCGGCCGTTCGCTTGCCACCATGGCCATGATCGCGTCGATGTCGATCTCCGACACCACCAGCAGGCCGGGCGCCACGGTCTTCAGCCGGCGGCTGCGCAGGCGCAGCTGGCGCACCGACTCCTCGCCGGAAACATACAGCACCCGGTGGCCGCTGCTGGCGATGCCGTGCAGGACCTGGAGCATGATCGTGGATTTGCCGATGCCCGGGTCACCGCCGATCAGCACCAGGGTTCCGGCCACCAGCCCGCCGCCCAGCACCCGGTCGAATTCGTCGATGCCGGTGGCCATCCGCTGCTCATCGACAATTTGAACGGCGTCGATGGGAACCGGGCGGTTGCCTTTTTCGGCCATGATCTTGCTGCCGGCCGCGGCTGTCCGCCTGACCTCTTCGGCAAAGGTGTCCCAGGCGCCGCATTCGGTGCACCGGCCCATCCACTTGGCCGATTCGTACCCGCACGACTGGCAGACAAACAGGGTTTTTGCAGATTTTTTTGCCATGGTTATATTTACTATGTTTTACGTTTTAGAAGCGTGTTGAAAACCGTCATGCGCGCAGTTAAGATTAGGCTACTAAATTCGACAAGTCATTGTCAGCCATGATTGACTATCACGTCCACACCAGCCTTTGCAACCACGCCACCGGCACCATGGATCAGTATGTCCGGGCGGCCGTGGACAAGGGGCTTGCCACCATCTGCTTTCTGGACCACCTGACCTTCCAGGAGGCGGGGCATACCAACGCCATGCTGCCCAGGGAAGTGCCCATGTACGTGAATGCGGCCCGCCGCCTGGCGCGTGAGTACCGGGGACGGATCAGCGTCCGCGTGGGGCTGGAGGTCGACTTTTCCCCCGGCCA
This sequence comes from Desulfosarcina sp., assembly GCF_055467485.1. Classification (NCBI taxonomy): domain Bacteria; kingdom Pseudomonadati; phylum Thermodesulfobacteriota; class Desulfobacteria; order Desulfobacterales; family Desulfosarcinaceae; genus Desulfosarcina; species Desulfosarcina sp. The sequence continues at coordinate 62,318 of NZ_JBUOIV010000028.1, forward strand.
TGTGGACCGGTGCATCGAAACCGTTAACACCTTCGATCTCGATGTGGTGGGCAGCAGCGTTCATTTTCTCGACGGTGAAGACGTGGTGTCGCGACGCTCGGCCTGGGCCAGCGGTCGAATCAGCGCCGACGAGATCTACCCGAAATACCTCGGTGTACTGGAATCAATGCTGGATTATGATTACTTTGATGTGATATGTCATCTGGATCTGCCTAAAAAGTACAACCAGCGCCCATCGCCGTCCGCGGTGCAGGGGTTTGTGGATGTCCTGGAAAAGATCCGGGAAAGAGACCTGGCCGTGGAGCTGAATACCAGCGGGTTCCACTATCCCGTGAACGAGGCCTTCCCTTCCCCGGAACTGCTTGGCCGCTGTGCGCAGCTTCAAATTCCCGTGGTCGTCGGTTCCGATGCCCATGAGCCCGAAGCCGTGGGCAGGGATTTCGACCGGGCCCGGGACCTGCTCGACGCCGCCGGTTACCGGCATCTGGCCGGATTCTCCCATCGGCGGCGGGAAGTCGTTCCGCTCCGGTAACGCCGGGTCCTGACCCTGCTTGTGCCTGCCGTCGAGGTAAAAAAAAGGGCGTGTACATGCGCCTGATCATATTTAAGGAGACCCATGCTCATGCTCGACGATAGTTTTAAATTGACAAAAGGACGGTTTGGGTGGTGCCGCATGGCTATCCTGATTCTGTTGCTGGCAGGGTTGGCCGGGCCGGCGGTGGCCGCCGATGGGCCGGGGCCTTTCGATGCGCTCGAAAAACGCCTGGTCGCCGACGGCTTCGACAGCGCCCGCATCAGGGCCATCTTCGCCAGCCCCGCCGTGTCCTTCGAAGAGGGGGGCGTCAGCGCTTATTTCATGCACAACGAGTCCAAGCTGAACTACACGCAGTTTACCCGCGCCTGGAATATCGACTCGGCCAGGAAATACATGGAGGAGCACCAGGAGGCGCTGGCTTTCGCGGAAAAGACATTTGCGGTCGACAAGGAGGTGATCACCGCCATCATCCTGGTGGAGACCAAGCTGGGCACCTATGTGGGCAACAAGTCGGTGATCAACACCCTGGCCACCTTGTCTGCCATGACCGACGAAAAGCCGCGTCAGGCGATCTGGGACAACCTGCCCGACGACGACAGGAGAATGTCGCGCCAAAAATTTGAAATAAAGGCGGATCAGAAAGCCACCTGGGCCTACCGGGAGCTCAAGGCCTTTCTGACCTACACGGAAAGGGAAGGCATGGACCCCACCACCATCAAGGGGTCCTACGCCGGCGCCATGGGGATCTCCCAGTTCATGCCCAGCAATATCGCCCCTTACGGCAAAGACGGCAACGCCGACGGACAGGTGGACCTGTTCGTGCACGCCGACGCCATCTCCAGCGTTGCCAGCTACCTGAAACACTATGGATGGAAGCCGGGGCTTTCGCGTGACCAGGCCTTCAAGGTGGTCTACCATTACAACCACAGCAAGTATTACGTGAACACCATCCTCGACATTGCGGATAAATTGAAAGGCTGATCCATCATGAGCACCGGCATGATCGTGGTTCTCACCGGCGTTGCGTTTTTCCTGCTCACCTGCGTCGCCCTGTTGGACATCGCCCGCAAGGATTTCGGGTCCATCCAGATGAAGGCCCTGTGGGCGTTCGTGGCGGCCCTGGTGCCTTTCGTCGGCGTGGTGCTCTATTTCCTGTTCGGCTTCAGGAAGGGCAAACGGCCTGCGGTCGATGGCCCGGCGGAATGAGATGAAAGCCCGCGGTTCAAGGCCTTCGCGTATCTGCCCTTGGCAAATACTGTTTGACAAAGGCTGCGCTTTTCTATAATGAAGCCACTGTTTTTCAAATGGTCCCATCGTCTAGTGGTTTAGGACGCCGGCCTCTCACGCCGGTAACGCGGGTTCGAATCCCGCTGGGATCACCATGCTTCGCTTGCAGCTTCGCATGGCAAGCCAAAAAGAGAGTCGCTTTTAAGTGACTCTCTTTTTATTTGGATACGGTCTAGGACGTCCCGCTTCACAAGCGGGATAACGCGGGTTCGAATCCCGCTGGGATCATCCTGCTTCGCATACAGCTTCGCAGGACAAGCCATAATGCTTCGCCTCCAGGTTCGCATGGCAGGTCATAGAAAGAGTCGCTTTTCGGCGACTCTTTTTATTTGGACAGGGTTTCGGATGTCCCTATCCCCGTTTCTTTTTTGGTTGAATGATGAGCAAATTGCCATCATAGCTTAAGATACCCAGCATGATGGCACAGATCAACCGGTAGATGTTGACGCCGTAGTATCGGCTTGATGCAATCGGGTTTTTTTTGAGCGGATCGGCGACTGCCACGCGTCGATCTTCTTTGGTATACCCGGTGAGGACAACGAAATGACCGGTCGATTCGCCGCGGATGTCATCAAACTTATAGCCACTGCCGGCATCATATTCCCGGGCATCGTCATAAAGATAGGTTGCACTCAAGCCCGTTAGAATCGGGATCGATTTTTTAAGATAGCGCCGAAGCAGGGAGGCCGTCATCACTTCGAATTTCAGTTGGCCGCCGAGTTCGAGATATTCGAGGTAAGCGTTGGTGACAAGTTC